>JBBPYT010000034.1:0-13363 GCA_038199665.1 Hyphomicrobiales bacterium | reverse complement strand
CAGCCGAACGTGCCCTATTAGTGGTTTTTTTTGCCGTGGACGTATTTTGCTACCGCGCCGCCGAGCGTCAAGTTTTTGGTACCGGGGCTTACCGGGACGAACCAGCCGCGCGGCACGCCGAGGCTCAACAAGGCCCCGACGGTCAGGCCGGTTTCGGCCCGGACGACGCCGTGCCTCCAGTCTGCCGACAGAATGCGATCGAGCCGCTGAGTGCGGATCAACGCGCCTCCGTCATTGAGGCAGACGTCGCCGTAGGACCGCCCAAGCCCATAGGCGAGCTTGCTCTCCTTGGACGCGAAGGCAGCGCGGATCTCATCCAGAAATGCAGGCTCGCTGACGCGGCTCGCGGCCCACGCGACGCGTCCCCACGATGTGGTCTGAACCAAGTCCTCCGGCACGGTCATAGACGCACGATCTGTGCGCAGACGATCAGGATCGCGCTTGCGGCACCCAAAAGCATGCTCGTCCGGTCGCGCGCCGCGAAAAGGATCGGGTCGTCGTTCATCAGGCCGCGGCTGGTCAACAGCCACATCCGCAAGATCCAGTAGCTGAGGAGAGCCATGATCCCCCACAGCAGCACCGGAGACCCATAATTGGCCGAGGTCTTGTCGAGGGTCTCCGTGATGAAGAGCGAGAAGATAACGATGCCCGCCATCCCGCTCGAGAGTCCGCAACACATCACGTACAAGCGATCGTCCAAGCCGTAGCCGCGTCCTTGCAGGGAACGGCGACCGGCCTGATGCATGACGTTGAATTCTACCTCCCGCTTCATGAAGGCGAGGCTCAGGAAAAAGAAGATGGAAAACATCAGCAACCAATGCGACGGCTTTTCGCCGACGAGGAGCATGCCGGCCAGGATTCGTAAGGTGAAGAGCGACGCTATGACCAGCACATCCAGCATCGCCATACGCTTCAGCCGGAACGAGTATGCGAGGGTGATGAGCAGGTAACAGGCGAGCGCGAGTGCAAAGGGCCGGCTCAGGGCGCCGGCCAGGCAAAGCGCCGTCGCGATCAGAAGAAAGCTGGCGGCGACGGCGATCGGAATCCGGACTTCGCCGCTCGCGATCGGACGTGTCCGTTTGCGTGGATGGCGCCGGTCGGCTTCCACGTCGAAAAGATCGTTGATCAGATAGGTCCCGCTGGTTAGCAGGCAGAGACACAGGAAGGCAAGGACGGCCACCGCCGCTTGGATCTTATGGATCTGTCCCAGGCTGAGCGCGAAGGGGACGAAGACGAGCATGTTCTTCAGCCATTGGTGCGGTCGCATCGAGCGCAACAGCCCCGGCAGGATCGCCTTGCGGTGAACGATTTCAACGATGCCCAAGCCTTCGCGCTGCGCCTGGCGCCGGACGGATTCTGTCAGGTTGACGCCGTAACGTTCGCTCGCGGCCCGCCACAAAGGCAGATCCGCGGCGCGAGTGCCTACATGGGCGAACCCTTCGGGATGACGCTGCCGAAGTTCATCGGCCCGCGCCTCCGAGCTTTCAGCCGCGTCCAGAATACCGGCATTGCCTTCGAAGATGCGCTTGAACTCGGGCTCTTCGTCGTCAAGGCGAAGGGGCTCGCGCGACAACCATTCGATCGTCTTGCCTTGTTGCCGGGCGCCGTCCACCAGATGCTCGACCTTGGGCTCTCGCGGGCATGAGGATATGCGGAAGGACGCGTCCGTCGCACGGACCAGCGCTTCCCTGAAATGTTCGCGGCCCCGCAACAGGGCCATCGTCAATGGAAGCACCACAAGAGGTTGCGCTTTGAGCGCGATGAACAATCGCTCGTGCATCGGATTGGTGCGCAGCAAAGCGTGATCCAGATCGATGGACAGAACAGCGCTGCCCAAATGAGGCGGGCTCCGAAGCTGCGCGTCGTTCTTGTTCACGCTCTCGCCCATGATGGCTTCTTAGCTGGTTGTTGCAGACGATGGCGCAGAATCTCTTCCGCCCGCCCAACGAACACGTCAGATACACCCCGGTTTCGTGACTGCAACTCCGGCCCGCACCTGATACGAGGCCCGGCGCAAGCATCGGCGGAGATGCGGAATCTGCGCCCGCAACGCCCTGGTGACGAGGCAGCGATACCTGCAATACACCGTCACGGTCGCGACCTCCAACTCGTCGAGGATCAGGCCGCGGCCGCCGTGTCGATGGGGTAAAAGCTTCCTCCGTCCTTGGCCATGTCGATCAGTGCGGCCGAGGGCGCGAAACGCGGCCCGTGCTTCTTGGCCAGTGAATCGCAAATCCGGACGAAGCGGGGCAGGCTCATGCCGTCGATGAAGGATAGAGTGCCGCCGGTGAAGGGCGCGAAGCCGAACCCGAGGATCGAGCCGACATCCGCTTCGCGAGGGTCCGTGACGATGCCGTCCAGCATCGCGTTCGCGGCCGCCAGTGCCTGAGCAACAAGGAAACGTTGCTTGATCTCCGTTCGGTCGATCGTGTCGGGATCAAGATGCTTCGGCTGCAGGTCGGCTAGTCCGGGCCACAGCGTTTTGCCGCCTTGCTCAGGGTAATCGTAGAAGCCCTTGCGGTTCTTCCGACCGAGCCGCCCGCGCTCGGCGACGAGGGCATCGAGCAGGCGGAGCTGCTCCGGATCGATGCCGGCCGCGCCCTCGGCGCCGGCGCCCAGCACCACCGTGCGAACGAGGTCGAGCGCCACTTCGTCCGACAAGGCGAGCGGTCCGACCGGCATGCCGGCCTGACGGGCCAGGTTCTCCACCATGGCGGCCGGTATGCCTTCGCCCAGCATCCGGTGACCCTCCGACAAATAGGCGCCGACGCAGCGATTGGCATAAAAGCCTCGCGCATCGTTCACCAGAATGGGGGTCTTCTTCAAGGTGCGGACAAGGTCCATCGCCGCCGCGATGGCGCGCTCCCCCGTCTTGTCTCCCTTGATGATTTCCACCAGCGGCATCCGTTCGACCGGCGAGAAGAAGTGGATGCCGACGAAACGCTCCGGGCGGTTGGACGCTTCCGCAAGCCACGTAATGGGCAGCGTCGACGTGTTGGAGGCCACCACCGTTTCGGGGCCGACCACGGCTTCGATCCTGCGTGTCACCCCCGCTTTGATGGAGCGATCTTCGAACACGGCTTCGATCACGATATCGCAGCCGGCGAGGGCCGAGTCCTCCCCCGCGGTCTCGATGCGGTCCAGCAGCGCGTCGCGCTCGGCGGATTTGGCGCGCCCCTTCGCGATCTGATCGGTAATGAGCTTCCGGCCCCGGGCCTTGCCGGTCTCGGCGGCCTCGACCGTCTGGTCGAGCAGGACCACCTGGAGCCCGGCCGAGGCGGCCGCATAGGCGATGCCGGCACCCATGAAGCCGGCGCCGACGACGCCGAGCTTGCGGATCGATATCGGTTCCACGTGCCGGGGGCGGCGCCCGCCCTTGTTCAGTTCCCCGGTCGAGACGAACAGGGTGCGGATCATGGCGGCGGCTTCGGGCGACCTGAGAATCGAAGCGAAATATCGGCTTTCGATCCTGAGTCCGAGGTCGAACGGAACCTGCAGCCCCTCGTAGACGGCATGCAGAAGCGCCTTCGCGGCCGGATAATTGTCCTGCGTTTCGCGCCGGTAGATGGCGTTGGCGGCCGGCCAGACCGCCATTCCGGCCGGTGAATGCACACGGCCGGATGGCGGCTTGAAACCCTTCTCATCCCAGGGCGCAGCAGGCTTGCCGCCGCCCCGGATCCAGGCCTTGGCTTTTTCGACGAGCTCGGCCCCGGGCGCCAGCGCATGGACGAGGCCCATGGCCTTGGACGCTGGTGGCCGGATCTGCTCTCCTTTGAACATCATCTGGAGGGCGTCGCCCGTCGGCATCAACCGAGCGACGCGCTGCGTGCCCCCCGCGCCGGGGAACAGGCCGACCTTGATCTCCGGCAGCCCGACTCGCGCCGCTTCGTGGTCCGCCAGCACGCGGTAATGACAGCTCAAGGCGAGTTCGAAAGCGCCGCCGAGGCACAGACCATTGATCGCCGCAGCCCAGGGCTTGCCGCTCGTTTCGAGCTTGCGGTAGAGCAGTGATAGCCGCCGAGAGCCTTGGAAAAAGGCCTGCATGGCCTGCTCGCCGCCTTCGGTCTTGACGCGGCTCGCATAGTCGGCCCCGAGTCGCTGCAGCATGCCGAGATCGGCTCCGCCCGAAAAGCTCGCCTTTCCCGAGGTGACGACGCAGCCCTTGATGACCGGATCGGACGCGACGCGGTCGATTACCGCGTCGAGTTCGCTCATCACGGCCTCGGTGATGACGTTCATCGAGCGGCCGGGCATGTCCCAAGTGAGAAGGACGATGCCGTCCGGATCGGGCTCGAAGCGGAAATTCGCGAGTTCCATGCGTCATACCCGCTCGATGATGGTGGCTGTGCCCATGCCGGCGCCGATGCAGAGCGTAACCAGCGCGGTTTCGCCGCCGATGCGTTCAAGCTCGTCGAGAGCGGTGCCGAGCAGCATGGCGCCGGTGGCGCCCAGAGGATGGCCCAGGGCGATGGCGCCGCCATTGACGTTGACTCTGCCGTCGTCGAGATCGAAGGCCTGCAGATAGCGCAACACCACGGCCGCGAAGGCCTCGTTGACCTCGAACAGGTCGATGTCTCCGATCGCCATGCCGGCGCGGGCGAGGAGTTTGCGCGTGACGTCGACCGGGCCGGTCAGCATCATGGCAGGTTCCGATCCGATGTTGGCAAAGGCTCGAATCCTGGCCCTCGGCTTCAGATCGAATCTTTGCCCGGCTTCGGCGGAGCCGACCAGGACCGCTGCGGAGCCGTCCACGATGCCCGACGAGTTGCCGGCGTGGTGGACATGGCGGACGACTTCGATCTCCGGGTGGGCCTGGATGGCGACCGCATCGAAGCCTGCCGCCTCGCCCAGCGCCGCGAACGAAGGCTTCAGGGCTGCCAGCGACTGCATGTCGGTCTGCGGGCGCATGTGTTCGTCCCGCGCCAGAACCGTGAGGCCGTTGACGTCGCGCACCGGTACGATCGAGTCGGTGAAACGGCCTTCGCTCCAGGCCTTGGCGGCGCGTCGCTGGCTTTGCACCGCATAGGCATCGACGTCGTCGCGCGAGAAGCCGTATTTCGTGGCGATCAGATCGGCAGACACGCCCTGCGGCATGAAATAGGAGCGGATCGCTATCGCGGGATCGACCGGCCAGGCCCCGCCGGAGCTGCCGATACCGACGCGGCTCATCGATTCGACGCCGCCGCCCACCACGAGGTCGTGCTGGCCGGACATGACCTGCGCGGCCGCGAAGTTGACCGCGTCGAGCCCGGACGCGCAGAAACGGTTGATCTGGACCCCCGGCACCTCATCGCCGTAGTCGGCCGCCAGCGCCGCGGCCCGGGCAATGTCCCCGCCGGCCTCGCCGACGGGGTCGACACAACCGAGGACCACGTCATCCACCACCGCGGCTTCGAGTCGGTTCCGCGACCTCAGCGCGCCAAGCGCCGCGACGGCCAAGCCGAGGCTCGAGACTTCGTGAAGGGCGCCGTCGGGTTTCCCGCGCCCCCTCGGGGTGCGAACATGGTCGTAGATGAAAGCGTCGCTCATGGTCAGCTTCGGTTCGAGGTGCTCTGTGAGGTAATCGTAATTAGCCTCTGGGCGGTAATACTTTTCACAGATGCCGGCAAAAGCCGTTCAAGCCCTGCCTTAGAAGGCATCGGCAGGAACCGCCATCACGGCTTCGGCCCCGGCCGTGATCCGGGCCAGCTGCGCTGCCGTTTCGGGCATGGTCCGCTCCATGAAAAATCGCCCGAAGCTCAACTTCGTTTGCATCGCTGTCGCATTGCCGTCCTGCTCCGCCATCTTGGCCAGCGCTGTCTTGGCGATTCGGGCCCACATATAGCCGAGCGCCACAAGACCGAACATGTGCATGTAATCGGTCGAGCCGGCCGCGGCGTTGTCGGGGTTGGCGGTTCCGTGCTGCATGAACCACATGGTGGCCTGTTGGAGACGATCCAAACCTTCCTGCACGGGAACCAGATAACGCTTCAGCGATGCGTTCGTCGCATTGGTCTTGAGGAAGGCCGCAACCTCGGCCGTGAACGCCAGAAAGGCTCGGCCGCCGTTCCTGGGCAGCTTGCGGGCCACCAGGTCGAGCGCCTGAATGCCGTTGGCGCCCTCGTAGACCGAGGTGATTCGCGCATCCCGGACGAACTGTTCCATCCCCCATTCGGCAATGTATCCGTGACCCCCGAGCACCTGCTGGGCCTGAAGGCAGTTCTGCAAGCCCGTGTCGGTGAAGACCCCCTTGAGAATGGGTGTCATCAACCCGAGCAGGTCTTCCGCCGTTTGTTTGACGCCGGGATCGGGCGAGCGATGCAGCAGGTCTGCCTGCAGCGCCGTCCAGACCAGCAAGGCCCGGGCGGCCTCGTTGAAGGCGCGGATCGACATGAGCATCCGCCGGACATCCGGATGCACGATGATGGGATCGGCCTGCCGCTCAGGCGCGACCGGACCGGCCAAGGCGCGACCCTGCAGGCGATCCTTGGCGTAGTCCGCGGCATTCTGATAGGCGACTTCGGAAAGCGCCAAGCCCTGCGTGGCCACTCCGATACGGGCTTCGTTCATCATCACGAACATTGCCTGCAAACCCCGGTTCGCTTCGCCGAGCAGCGACCCCGTCGCGCTATCGTAGTTCATGACGCAAGTCGGATTGGCGTGGATGCCCATCTTCCGTTCGATGGACCCGCAGGACAGGGCGTTGCGGGCGCCGAGAGAACCATCCTGGTTCACCACGAACTTGGGCGCGATAAACAACGACAGGCCCTTGGTGCCCGCCGGCGCGCCTTCGATCCTGGCCAGCACGAGGTGGATGATGTTCTCCGCAAGGTCGTGTTCGCCTGCTGAAATGAAGATCTTCTGCCCGCTGAGTGCGTAGGAACCGTCGTTCTGAAGCACCGCCCTGGTCTTGATCAATCCGAGATCGGTGCCGCAATGCGCTTCGGTCAGGTTCATTGTGCCGGACCATCGGCCAGCCTGAAGCTTAGGCGCGAAAAGCGCCTTCTGTGCATCATTGCCATGGGCAAGAATCGCCGCACAAGCGCTCTGCGTCAGGCCCGGATACATGCTGAAGGCCATATTCGCCGAAGCGTAAAACTCGTTCATGATCGTGCCGAGCACGAAGGGCAGGCCTTGACCCCCGAAAGCCGGGTCTCCCGACAAGGCCGGCCAGCCGCCCGCGACATGCAGCTTGTAGGCCTCCTTGAACCCCGGAGGCGACGCGACGGAGCCGTCCGCATTTCGCGTGCACCCCACCCGGTCTCCCAGTTGGTTCAGAGGCTGCAGGACCTCCTCGGCGAATTTGGCGCCCTCCGCCAGAACGGCTTGCACCGTGTCCGCCGATGCTTCGGAAAAACCAGGGAGATTGTTGTAGCGCTCAATATGGAAAACGTCGTTGAAGAGGAAAGCCACCTCTTCGACGGGGGCCGTATAACGGGGCATACTGGGCTCGGCTGAAGGCCGGTTTGAAGAAACCGGCAGGGTCTGATCGCGGTCCGCAAGCGCCGCACGCTTTGGCAGGACCGCGTCGTACCTACCTGCAGATAAACAAAGTCGTCACGATGGCAGCCAAGCCTGTAAGGGCCGAACACCCAGGGCCTGGTTTATGCGCTTCGTCGAGAAGAGGCCCAATGGGCGCCGACGGTGGGATATCATGCCTCCATCCGCGACTTCGCCAGCCTGACGCCACGAGGCCCGATCGGTGTTGTGCCAAAATTGGCCAAGCTTAACTCCCTGTTTACCGGTTTTAACGAAAACTGATGTTCGACGGGCGCACAGCCATCGGCACAGGCACATATCATTCGATGCCCGACGAGCGCGCCCACTGCAACGATCACAACCGGGCCAGCGGACGGGCAGGTGCGACAATGAACAGAACGGTTCCATGGAGCATCAAGGGGGTTGGCTCCGATACGCGCGAGGCCGCGAAGGAGGCGGCTCGACGTTCCGGATTGTCGCTCGGCGAGTGGCTCGACGGCATCATCGCGGAGCGCGCCTCCAAACTCGGCGTGCCGACGGTCGAAGTCGACAACCGGGAAAGACTCGAAGCCGTTGCCGTCGAACTGTCCCGCTTGGCGGGTCGCTCCTCGAACTCCGAAAATCCCAGTGCGGGAGATGGCCCGGTTTCCTCGCCGCGGGCGGCGAGCGGGAACAAGGGCGCCGGACATGCCGAAGCCCGATTCGCAGGATTTTCCGGTGAGGAATTCAGGTCTCGGGGCATGTCCCCGCAGGACAGCCCGAGCTTCGGTCCAACGGCACTTTCGGTCGAGCGAGCACCCGGCGGAAACCGCAATTTCTCGTCGAACGTTGTCCAAGCAGTGCAGGGAAGGGGGAGCGTAGACAACCGAATCCGGGGCGCTGTCCACGGCTCTTTGGCCGAAACGCTTGACGTCGACGATCACGATTTGCTGCCGACCCAAAAGGCCTTCCAGGCGCTCAGCGAAAAGCTTGCCGGCTTCGAACAGCAAAATTGGTCGCGAGCGATAGGCGCCGCTCCGGAAGATCCCACTGGAAGCACAGCCGATCTGCCGAACAGTCGCGGTCGGAAAGCAACGTCTGCAATCAGGTCCGCGAAAGAGCGTTCGATCCGTGATGCGGTGGCGGAAATCACCCGACGACAGGCCGCACTCGATGTGGAGAATCCCGCCGCCGCCGGCCACAATGGCGAGGCTGTGGAGTTCGCGGCGGCCGACCCCGGGCCAGCGGCATCCTCACCCGCCGCTGCTCCGCTCAAAGGTCCGGATCGCCTTCGATCCGAGGCCATACGCGGTGGAGCGAGCCTCGGTGATCTGAACGCTGCAGTGTCAGCCCTGGAAGCCAGGTTGAAGAGCGGCCGTGCCGTCGTGGAGCGTCCCGACGAGAACGGCACCCCCACCGCCACGGGAGGCAACATTGGCCTCCACCAGGATCTCTCGTCCGCGGGTGCCAATACCGAAGGGCAGCCCTTAACCTCGTCGGAGGCAACTGCTTCAGCGGGCCGCCGGAGGGATGTGAATTCTCCCGATGTCGCGGAGCCCGATGACGGGAAACCGGCGTGCGACGCCGATCCGATGTCTGCCTTCGAGACTCTCGGCCGTGACCTCCGGCAAGCAATCGATTCGGACGGCATGCCGAGCAGGACCCCTCGTCGCAGCCAACAGGCGCGAGATGTCGCGGGCAACGTCGAGAGCGCTTCGGCCGGATTCCCGGCAAAGGGCATCCCTGGGCGACCAAGGCGCGAGGTGCGCGACGGGTCGGCCACCAAGCCCGCTCGCTCGCTCGTGGACGGCGTCGAACGCCAGGTTGCCAGCATCGAGGCGACGCCGGAGCCATTGCAGGGCGGCCAGCGTGGGGACGTGCTCGAGGCCGTCAGTACCTTGAGCGAAATCCGCGCTTTGCTCGATGGGTTCGAGCCGGGTTCCACGATCAGTTCCCTGGAACAGCGGATGGAGGATCTCGCCGCCAAGATCGATCTCGGCATGGGACCACAATCGTCGTCCAAGCAGATTGAAGATCTCGCCCGTCGCATCGACGAAGTCCATTCCTCGATCCAGAGTCAGGCGGGGGCCTCGTTGACCGAACCGCGCTCGGTGGAAGCCCTGGTGCGCGGCATCGCGGATCGGATCGAGGAGGCCCGCGAAGCCTCGGCGGACATCCAACGTCTCGAAAGTTTGATCAGGGGCCTTGCGGCCAAGATCGACGACGGGAAGACGCAGCCGGATCACAGGGCGGTCGAGGCCCTGGAAGTGCAAATGAGCCGGCTCGGAGATCGTCTTGAGCGGTCCGAAGCGAGCCTTTCCGCTCTGGATGGAGTGGAGCATTCGTTGGGAGAGCTTTTTGCTCAACTCGAAGAAACGCGCCACGCCACGATAGACGCTGCCGAAAATGCCGCCCGGACGGCCGCACGGGACACCCTTCGGGCCGCTATGCAGATAGCACCGGTTCCGGCTGGCGAGAGCGGGATCGTCGAGCAGGTCACCCAGGAGCTCTCGGAACTGCGGGTGATCCACGACGCGTCGAGCCGCCGCACTCAGGCCACACTGGCGGCTCTCCATCAAACGATGGAAAAGCTCGTCGAACATCTCGCAAGGTTCGACGTCGACGGGCGTTCGGGCAGCGGCGTTCCGTGGCAGCCTGCCGACGCATCCGTGACGCCGCCGAGCGTCGAGCCGAGCGAAAAAGGCCGTGCCGGGGGCGCACCGTCCGTTCGCGCCGAACCGGGACTGCAAGAACTCGCCCGACTTGGCAAAGCCGACCGTCGACCCGCTGATTCTGTTGACCCGATGGACACCTTGATCGAACCGGGCTCCGGGCGGGCACCCGTTCGCGAACGGACCGCAAAACCAGAGTCTGGAGTTTGGACGGCCGCGGCGGCGAGTTCCGCCGGGGTCGCCTTGCCGAGCGGTGAATTGGAAGGACCCGCCTCGTTTATCGCCGCGGCACGTCGGGCCGCGTATGCGGCTCAGGCTTCGGCTGCTGCGGTGCAGAAACCGGCGAATCGCGTCAGGGTACCGGGCGACGCGAAGTCGACGAGGGCCTTGTCCTCCCTGGAGCGCGCGAGAAACTTCCTGGTCGCGCGGCGGAGGCCCATTCTCCTGAGCCTGGCGGGCCTGGTCCTTCTGCTCGGCGCCCTAGAGGTTGCAAAACTCGGTTTCTCAGGGTCCGCGGTACCGGAGCGAATCGGCGCCGCCGAGGCAGTCGAGACCGGGTCGGTGGAGGCTGCGGGCCAGAGCACCGGCAGCGACCCGCTGGCCGCAAAGTCAGCCGTTGCCAGTTTGGATGTGGGCCAAGCGGGCGCCAAAGGAAGCGAGGCTTCGCTGAACCCTCCCCCGAAAACCTCGCCGGAAGCCGCGTCCACCCCAGCCGAACCTGGTGTCACGGCGGAAACCGGCCCGAGCGGCACCAAGACGGTCGGGACCATCAAAAACGGCGTCGCCGCGCGAAACATGAACCCCTTCCTGCCGGGAAGCGATTTCCAACTGGGTGGGCTCGGCGAGGGTTTGCGTACGATGGCGCTCGCAGGAGATCCAGCCGCGCAATACGAGGTCGGCCTGCGGTTCTCCGAAGGGCGCACGGTCGGCCGTGATGTGAAGGTTGCGGCGACCTGGTTCGAGAAGGCTGCGGCGCAAGGCCTGGTCCCTGCGCAATACCGTCTCGGCTCGGCTTACGAGAAGGGTATCGGACAGCCGCGCGACCTGGCACTGGCCATGGCGTGGTACGGGCGTGCGGCCGAAGCGGGCAACATGCGGGCGATGCACAATCTGGCGGTGATGGCGGCGGAAGGGTCCGTCGGCAAGCCAGACTATGCGAAAGCCGCGACCTGGTTCGCGAAGGCTGCAGCGCTCGGCGTCAGAGACAGCCAGTTCAATCTGGCGATCCTTTATGCGCGGGGTCTCGGCATCGAGCAGAGCCTTGCCCAGTCCTATACGTGGTTCGCCATTGCGGCGGGCCAGGGCGACGATGACGCGGCCAAAAAGAGGGACGAAGTCGGGGCGCGTCTCGACGCCAAGACCTTGGCATCGGCCAAGGCCGCGGCGGAAAGCTTCCGTCCCGGTACGGCCGTCAGCGCCGCCAACGAGGTTGCTCCTCCGCCGGGCGGTTGGGAGGCCTCAGCACCCTCGCGTTCCGCTCCGTCAGCCACCAAGGGCGCGCCGCCCAAGGTCAGCGTCATGTAGCGGCGGACCCCGCGCCGGACCGCAGGGGCGCACGAGCGCCGCAACCGACGGCGAGATACGCGGCAACATGAAAAAGGCCCGGTGCAAGACCGCGCGCTTTCGCATCAGGCCGTCAAGCCGAGGGCTGCGGTTCCAGTCCCGCTTCGGGGCCGTGTTTCGGGCGGCCCTTCCCGACATTCGGAACGGGGGATGCCCGAGCCGGCACAGGCTCGTCGCCCGTGTCGCGCACCGGAGCCCGGCCCTTGAGCAATCCCACGATTTCTTCGCCACTCAGGGTTTCATATTCCAGGAGCCCCTTGGCCAAGGCTTCGAGATCGGCGCGCTTGCTCGTCAGAATGTCAGTCGCATCAGCCAAGCCGCTTTCGACAAGGCGGCGGACTTCGGAATCGATCTTTTGCGACGTCGATTCGGAAATGTTCTGCTGGCGGCCCATCGAGTAGCCGAGGAATACCTCTTCCTGGTTCTCGCCGTACATGACGGTGCCGAGTTCATCGGAGAACCCCCACCTCGTCACCATGGCGCGTGCCAGTTTCGTCGCCTGTTCGATGTCGGACTGAGCGCCGGACGTAACCTTGTCCTTGCCGAAGATGATTTCTTCGGCGACGCGACCCCCCATCAGAACCGCGAGACGCGAGGTCATCTGCTCATAGCTCATCGACAGCTTGTCGCGTTCGGGCAGTTGCATCACCATGCCGAGCGCCCGGCCGCGCGGAATGATGGTGGCCTTGTGAACCGGGTCGGTGGCCGGCACGTTCAGCGCCACGATGGCATGGCCGCCCTCATGATAGGCCGTCAGCATCTTCTCCTGCTCGGTCATCACCAGGGTGCGGCGTTCCGCACCCATCATGATCTTGTCTTTGGCGTCTTCGAACTCGGACATGGTGACGATACGCTTGCCGCGTCGCGCCGCCATGAGCGCTGCTTCATTGACGAGGTTCATCAGATCGGCGCCCGAGAAACCGGGCGTGCCGCGCGCCACGACTTTCAGATCGACATCGGGCGACAGCGGCACCTTGCGCACGTGTACCTTCAGGATCTTCTCGCGACCGATCACGTCCGGATTGGGCACCACGATCTGCCGGTCGAACCGGCCGGGCCGCAGCAGTGCAGGGTCGAGCACGTCGGGACGGTTCGTCGCCGCAATGAGGATGATGCCCTCGTTAGCCTCGAATCCGTCCATCTCCACAAGCAGTTGATTCAGCGTCTGTTCACGCTCGTCGTTGCCGCCGCCTAGACCGGCGCCCCGATGCCGGCCCACGGCGTCGATTTCATCGATGAAGATGATGCAGGGAGCGTTCTTCTTGGCCTGTTCGAACATGTCGCGTACGCGGCTCGCGCCGACGCCCACGAACATTTCGACGAAGTCCGAACCCGAAATCGTGAAAAAGGGCACATTGGCCTCGCCCGCGATGGCGCGGGCCAGCAGGGTTTTGCCGGTTCCGGGAGGCCCGACCAGCAACACGCCACGCGGTATGCGGCCGCCGAGCCGCTGGAACTTTTGCGGATCGCGCAGGAACTCGACGATTTCCTGGAGATCTTCCTTCGCCTCGTCGACGCCGGCCACATCATCGAAGGTCACACGACCGTGCGCCTCGGTCAAAAGCTTGGCTTTCGACTTGCCGAAGCCCATCGCCTTGCCGCCCGCGCCCTGCATTTGGCGGGACATGAAGATCCAGACGCCGATGAAAGCCAGGAGCGGCAGGCCGTTCACGAGCAGCGTCACGAGCCAT
>JBBPYT010000033.1:0-5092 GCA_038199665.1 Hyphomicrobiales bacterium | reverse complement strand
TCTCCAAGAAGAAGGAAGGCCAGTTCCGCGCGCTCTGGGGCGACTTCGGCGAGCTGGTCAATCTTCTGGCCTCCGGCGAGATGGTGGTGTGCGACGCCTGGCAGCCGGCCGTCATGGCCGTCAAGGCCCAAGGCAAGCCGTGCAGGTATGCGGTCCCGAAGGAAGGCTACCGCGCCTGGGCCATCGGCCCGACGATGATCGCGGGCTCGCAGAACAAGGACGCAGTCTACGCCTATGCGGATTTCTGGCTGTCGGGCAAGCCCGGCATCACCGTCTCCGAACAGGGCTATTATTCGCCGTCCACCAACATTCAGAAGGTGATGGATCCGGACAAATATGCCTTCTGGTACGAAGGCAAGCCTTGGAAGGGCGCGCCGGAGCGCGGCATCAAGGAAGGAGACCTCCGCGACGGCGGTTCGCTCCAAGTGCGTGCCGCCAACGTGGCCTACTGGCATCAGTGGCCCGACGAATACGACTTGCTGATCCAGAAATGGGACGAATTCCTCAACGCGTAGCGAAAACGGGCGACATCGGAGTCCTCGCCCTGAGCCAGTCGCAAAGCGACTGCGTCGAAGGACGAGGGCGCCCCAAGGTTCGCTCCAAGGGCGAGCGAGCGCCGCCGACCACCGCCGAAGTTCTCCGTCCCTCGACAGGGCCGGGTGCAGCGGCTCGGGATGATGGACGCTCGGAACCTGCGGGCGCAGCGGGGCCGAGCAGAAATCAAAGGCCACGCGCTACCGCCCTGGCAGGAAGGACAGCCACGCTTTGGACCATGATCTGCAGCTGATCGGGGCCGGCAAGGTCTACGACGACGGCACGCCGGCCGTGATCGACTTCGATCTCGATGTGCGGAAAGGCGAGTTCATCGCCTTTCTCGGGCCGTCGGGCTGCGGCAAGACCACCACCTTGCGCATGATCGCCGGCTTCGAAACGATTTCGAGCGGCGACATCCTCATTCGCGGCCGCCGCATCAACGACGACCCGCCTGAACGGCGGCCGACGTCCATGATCTTCCAGAATTATGCGCTGTTCCCACACATGTCCGTGCGGCGCAATGTCGGCTATGGCCTCGACGTCAAGGGTATGCCGAAGCAGGACCGGGACCGAAAGGTCGACCGTATCCTGGGAATTCTCGGGCTGACCGACGTCGCCGAGCAGCGTCCCGAGCACCTTTCGGGCGGCCAGCGGCAGCGGATCGCGCTCGCCCGAGGGCTCGCGGTCGAGCCCGAGATCCTGCTGCTCGACGAACCGCTCGGCGCCCTCGACGCCAACCTGCGCAAAGCAATTCAAGCGGAACTGAAGCTTCTACAGGTAAACCTCGGGATTACATTCGTTTTCGTCACCCATGCCCAATCCGAGGCGCTAACTCTGTCTGACCGGATCGTTGTCATGAACAGCGGTCGAATCGAGCAGATTTCCGGTCCGTTGGAACTCTACACGCGGCCGAAAACCCGTTTCGTGGCGCAATTCATCGGACGCAATACCATCCTGTCGGGCGTGCTCGACGGCTCGGACGGGCGGATCGGGCGGGTGCTAACCCGCTTCGGACAGTTCCAGGGCGTGCTCAACGGCAGCGTAGCCGCGGGCGCCGCCGCAGAGATCGTGGTTCCGGCTGAGGCCTTCGATATGATGTCGGCCGGGGAGGCCGCAACGGCCACGGCCGTCACCGGAAACAACCTGCATGGGCGCGTCGAGAGCCGCGAGGTGGTCGGCCCCATCGTCCGGTTCCATCTGTCGGTCGAAGGCGGACAGCCGGTGGCCATCGAGGGCCATGTCGATCATTACGGGCAGGGGTTCTGCCCGGGCTCGGAGGTCCGTATTGCGTGGAAACCCGAAAAGGCGACCGTGATCCCGGCATGACCCAGCAACCCTCTTCAAATCCGAATCCCGCGAACGAGGGCCGTTCCGTCCTGCAGACCGCCGCGCTCTACGCCAGCGGTCACACCGATCCCAAGGCGGAGACGGAAAGGATCTTCCAGGCGATCGAACTCTGCCCCGACAAGGCGATCTTCACCCGCCTCACGCCCGAGCGTGCGGCGCGCGAAGCCGAGGCCTCGGCCAAGCGGCATCGTGAAGGCCGCCCGGTGAGCCTGCTCGATGGCGTCGCGGTCGCCTGGAAGGATTTGTTCGACTTCGCGGATCTCGTCACGCGTGCAGGCTCGCGCATCCTCGACGAGGGCGCCGCCACCGCCGACGCCGAGGTGCTGGCGCGGCTCGCCGCGGCCGGGGCGATCACGATCGGGCGGGTCAACATGACCGAGTTCGCCTTCTCCGGGATCGGACTGAACCCGCATTTCGGCACGCCCGTCAATCCGTGGAGCCGCGACGAGCCGCGCGTGCCGGGCGGATCCTCGTCCGGCTCGGCGGTGGCTGTCGCGGCCGGGCTCGTGCCGGCGGCGATCGGCACCGATACGGGCGGGTCGGTCCGCATCCCGGCCGCCTTCAACGGCATCGTGGGCTACAAGACCTCGAGCGGACGTTGGCCCATGGGAGGGGTTTTTCCCCTATCGCCCACGCTCGATACCTTGGGGGTTTTCTGCCGCTCCGTGGTCGACGCCGTTGTAGTGGATGCGGCAGCGCGAGGTATGGCAGCACCCGATCTGCGCCGCGGCACGCTCGACGGCCTGCGCCTTCTGGTGCCGACCAATGTTGTGTTCGATGCAATCGAGCCCGCCGTTGGGGACAATTTCGAAGCCGCGATCAAGCGACTTGAACAGGCCGGCGTCTCGGTCGAGCGTCGCCCGTTCCCGGCTTTTGACGAGATCCGGGCCCTGACTGCCAGGCATGGCGCCCTCGTCAACCTCGAAGCCTATGCGCTGCACAAAGACCGGCTCGGCGACGCTATGATCGAGCGCATGGATCGCCGTGTCGTCAAGCGCATCATGATGGGCGCGCCGATCACGCAGGCCGATGAGAACGCGATCCGCGAGGCGCGCCGGCGACTCGTGGCCGAAACGGCCGCCGCCATGGAAGGGCATTGCCTCGTTGCCTTCCCGACCGTCCCGCATGTGGCGCCGTCGATCGCCGCGCTCGAAGCCGACGAGGGCGTCTTCTCAGCCGTCAACACCAAGACCTTGCGCAACACGCTGCTCGGCAATTTCCTCGACTGGTGCGGCATATCGGTGCCGAACGGCTTCGACGCCGCCGGCCTGCCGACGGGTTTCCTTCTGTCTGGTGCGCCCGGGCGCGACGATCACCTGCTTGCCACCGCGCTCGCGGCGGAGGGCTTCATCCGAGCGGAGGCGGCGTGAGGCGCTGAAGCCCTGATCAGGTACAGGGTTCTAAGGACCCAGGGTCGGGGCGAGAGTTTTAGGCGAAAATTCGAACCAACGGCTTGAAAGGAAGAAAAATGGCCAAGGAGATACTGTGCGGCTTCGGCATCGACGTCGATGCGGTCGCGGGCTGGCTCGGGTCCTACGGCGGTGAAGACTCGCCCGACGATATTTCGCGCGGGCTGTTTGCCGGCGAGGTCGGCAGTCCGCGCCTTTTGCGAATGTTCGAGCGGCTCGGCATCAAGACGACCTGGTTCATCCCGGGCCACTCGATCGAGACCTTCCCGAAGGAGATGAAGGCCGTCGCCGACGCTGGCCACGAGATCGGCATTCACGGCTACACGCATGAGAACCCGATCGCCATGACGCGGGAACAGGAAACCGAGATCCTCGACAAGTGCATCGACCTTGTCACCCGGCTGTCGGGAAAGCGGCCGACCGGCTACGTGGCGCCGTGGTGGGAATTCTCGCCGGTGACCAATGAACTGCTGCTCGAACGCGGCATCAAATACGACCACTCGCTGATGCACCACGACCATCAGCCATACTATGTGCGGGTCGGCGACAGTTGGACCAAGATCGACTATTCGAAAAAACCGTCGGACTGGATGGTGCCGCTGAAGCGCGGTCGCGAGACCGACCTCATCGAGATCCCGGCCAGCTGGTATCTCGATGATCTGCCGCCGATGATGTTCATCAAGAAATCGCCGAACAGCCACGGCTTCGTCAACCCGCGCGACATCGAGCAGATGTGGCGCGACCAGTTCGACTGGGTGTACCGCGAATACGACTATGCGGTGTTCCCGATGACGATCCATCCCGACGTCTCGGGCCGGCCGCATGTGCTCATGATGCTCGAGCGGCTCTACCACCACATGATCGGTCATCGGGGCGTGAGATTCGTCACCATGAACGAGATGGCCGACGACTTCGCCAAACGCTCGCCGCGGAAGTCGTGAATCCAGAGCCCTCATTCTCAGCATCCGGGCGAGGCGGCCTCTCACTCAAGGACAGACACATGTGCGCCTTGTGCGGCGTTCTCGGCGGATCGGAACATTGGGCGGATGCCCATGCGCGGCCAGGGGTCTTCACCCGCAACACGTCGCCGGCCGAGCGGCGGCGGGAACGCATGCGGCGGGTGGCGCTGGCCAACCGCATCCTGGGCCATTTCGGTCTGACGTTGGCGGACTGGCAGGGCGCATCTTTCGTGCTTTCCACACGAACCGGCAAGACCGAAATGGTCGAAAACCTGGCCCACCTTTGGGCCGCGGCCGAGAAGCTGCTTGGCCGCGCCTGCGATCCGCTGGACCCCGCGGTGCTGGCGAAGCTGGAGCACGCCGGTGTCTGAGCTCCGGCTGGTCGACATTCCGGAGTTCACTCCGGTCTATGTCATCACGGGCTTTTTGGGCTCCGGTAAGACGACCCTGCTGGCGCGTCTTCTCGCGGATCCGGCGCTCGCCGACACCGCCGTTCTGATCAACGAATTCGGCGAAGTCGGGCTCGACCATCACCTGCTCGAACGCGTCGACGAAACCATGGTTCTGCTCGCCTCCGGATGCCTCTGCTGCACTATCCGGGGCGAATTGTCGGACGCCATCAGGCGCCTGCTCTCGCAGCGCGAGCGTGGGCTCGTCCCGCCGTTTCGGCGCTTGGTGATCGAGACGACGGGTTTGGCCGATCCATTGCCCGTCATCACCACGATCGCCGCCGACCCGGTGCTGCGGCACCATTTCCGCCTTGGCGCGGTGATCACGACGGTGGATGCCGTCAACGGCGCCAATCAACTGGCGCGCCAGCCCGAAAGCGTCAAGCAGGTGGCT
>JBBPYT010000032.1:0-6343 GCA_038199665.1 Hyphomicrobiales bacterium | reverse complement strand
TGCGGGTTCTGCCGCACATGCGGGTTCTGCCGCACATGCGGGTTCTGCCGCACATGCGGGCGTGCGGCAGAACGGTCGCGATGACACTACAACCGGACATGCCCTATCCGCCGAGTATGCGCTTGGCGTCAACCATTGCGTTCAGTTTGCCGAACGCCACTCGCCGAGGCAAATGGTTGAACCCGCATGAACTCGTTACGATCGTTTGCTCCGGTGCAAGCCATTTGTGCGCCTGGATGCGCGCCGCAACCGTTTCGCCGCTCTCGATTTTCGGGTCCTGCACATCCACGGCCCCGACGCCAAGCTGCTTGTTGCCCACCAGCCCCTCGTAATGCGGTGTCATGTCGTGCTCCACCAAGTAGGAGGAGCATTCGATCCGGCAGATGTGGTCAGCCTTGTAGCGGCCGTGATCGAAATACCGGTGGCCGATTTGTCCGTCGTACTCCTTGCCTACGGCATAGTTGCCTTGGCAGACGTGCATGGAGACATGCACCTTGTCCGAAAGTCCTTCGATCGCAAGATTGATGGCATCGACGGCAGCCAGAACCTCGTCGTCCTCCGAGACGGTGAACAGCGGCTCGTCGAGCTGGATGTGCTTGCAACCCGCGGCAACGAGCATCTTGAAGTTGTGGCGCAGCAGCTTGCCGAGATCATTCATCATCTTGGCGAGATTGCCGTAGTGCTCGTCATAGGCAATTTTCGCCAGCATGTGCGGGCCGGTCATGGTGATTTTGACCGGCTTGCGGGTTAGACTCGTCACCATTTGGAACTCATCGACGAGACCAAGATCGATGGTTTCCGCAATGCGATCCCGGCAGGTGGCAGCGGGATGGAACACGTCGGGGTCATGCTTGGTGATCGACTTCGGGCGCGTGCTCCCCTGGAAAGCCGGGATCTTCTGCCAGAAATGATTCAGCATGGCGTTTGGCGGCGAGTGGCGGTTATGCGTCCGCCTGTGCATCTCGCCCCCCGTGATGACGTCAATTCCGGCGATTTCCTGGTCGAGTACCGCAGCTTGACTTGCGCGGAATTGAGCGTCCGCCATGGACGCCATCGACAACTGCCCGACGGCAAGGAGGCGATCCAGAGGTTCAAACCAATCTGGAACACTGTGGGCACCGATCACCGTGGTGGCGTATTTCGCATATTTTGGCATCCGCTACCTTTGCAATGAGGCGCCTGCCGGAGTGTAACACTCGCTTCGGGCGAAAACACCCGGAACTTGCCACCGCTCGTCCCCCCGGTTGATCTGGCCGTCGAACCGCGTTCCCCTGCACGGCGCAGCCGAGCAGCCGCCTGCAGATGCTGCGCCATGGTAGAGCTGGCGATGACCGAAGGGTGCCAAGGCAGAATTAGACGCTCAGGTGCGCGTTTCATCACAGCGCACGCATGACAAGCTGCGCCCGGGGGGAGCACATGGCGATGCCGAGATGGAGGGGACCGTGGAGCAGGGTTACCGTGCGCGAGACCGGAGTGGCGGCCCCGATGTCCTGACGCTGCGGCAGTTCCGCTATTTCATCGCCGCCGCCGAAGCCGAGTCGGTGTCGCGTGCAGCGCATCAGATCGGCATATCGCAATCGGCGATCACGGCGGCGGTGCAGGCTCTGGAAGAAGAAACCGGAGCCGTTCTTCTTGTCCGGCACCAAAAGGGCGTGCGACTCACCCACGAGGGCCACCAGATGCTGCGCCACGCGCGCCACATCGTGGCGGCGGTTGCGGATGCGCGGCGGGCCGTCAGCGTGCGGCCGGAAGATTTTTCGGGCGACCTCAATCTCGGGGTGACCCGCATGGTATCCGGCTATTACCTTGCCGATTTCCTGGCGCGGTTCCGGCGCGTCTTCCGGCGCGTCGAGGTGCGCGTCATCGAGGAAGAGCGCAGTTATCTCGAGCATCTTCTCGTCAACGGCGAAATCGACGTCGGGCTGCTTCTCATCTCCAATCTCCGCGACCGGCAGGCGCTGCAGACGGAACTGCTGGTGAGGTCGCCCTGG
The DNA here is from genome assembly GCA_038199665.1 of Hyphomicrobiales bacterium. Classification (GTDB taxonomy): domain Bacteria; phylum Pseudomonadota; class Alphaproteobacteria; order Rhizobiales; family Beijerinckiaceae; genus Lichenihabitans. The sequence continues at coordinate 4,352 of JBBPYT010000032.1, read as the reverse complement.
CGTGTCTGGCTTCCCTCCCGCCACCCGCTCTTGAGCTGTTCGGTCCTGACCTTGGCCCAGGTCGCCGCCGAGGGGGTGATCATGCTGACCACGGATGAACTCGCCGAAACGACGACGCGCTATTGGGGCGAAGCGGGGTTGCGTCCCAATGTCGTGATGAAGACCTCGTCCGTGGAGGCCGTGCGCAGCCTCGTCGGGACGGGGGTGGGTATCGCGACACTGCCGGACATGGCTTACCGCCCCTGGTCGCTCGAAGGCGACCGGCTGGAAGCTCGTCACCTGAGCGATGCCATCCCGAGCGTCGACGTAGGGTTGGTATGGCGTCGCGGGGCGCCGCTGCGCCCAGCCGCGGATCACTTCGTCGAGATGTGCGGCGAGTTCAGCGGGGGCCGCTAGCCATCGGTTTCGCAGAACCCAAACAGCTGAATTTCTGAATTTCCTTTCTCTTGAAGAGTTTCTAACATTCGCCGGAGATTGCTGGCCAGTACGCAGGAGGAACCGACATGCTCACAGAACTGCTGATCGGCGGCAGATTCGTCACAGGACAAGGACCGGAAGAGTCCATCGTCAATCCTGCGGCTGGCACAGTCATAGACAGCATCGCCGACGCCAGCGAGAAGCAGGTGGATCAGGCCGTCCGGGCCGCGGAAAAGGCCTTCGGGCAGTGGTCCCGCACGACGCCAGCGGAGCGATCCACTGCGCTGTTGAAAATCGCCGAAGGCATCGAGGCCGAGGCCGAAACCTTCGCACGGCTCGAAAGCCTGAATTGCGGCAAGCCCCTGGCACGCGTCATCGCTGACGAGATTCCGGCGGCCGTCGACTGCTTTCGCTTCTTTGCCGGTGCGGTGCGATGCATGCACGGCCCTGTCGCCGGAGAATATATGCCGGGTCATACCAGCATGATCCGCCGCGACCCGGTCGGCGTCGTCGGCTCCATAGCGCCTTGGAACTACCCTCTGATGATGCTGGCCTGGAAGACGGCGCCCGCCATCGCTGCCGGCAATACGATCGTGCTGAAACCCTCCGAGCAGACACCCCTCACGGCGCTGAAATTCGCTGAACTGGCCGCCAAGATTCTGCCGGCGGGCGTGTTCAATCTCGTTCTCGGCCGCGGCGACACGGTCGGGGCGGCCCTGATCTCGCATCCGGCCGTGCGCACGGTGTCCCTCACCGGCGATATTTCCACCGGCCGCAAGGTGCTCGAAGCGGCCTCGCGCGGCATCAAGCGCACGCATCTCGAACTCGGCGGCAAGGCCCCTGTCATCGTGTTCGACGACGCCGACCTCGATGCCGTCGTGGCCGGCTTGCGCACCTTCGGCTATTACAATGCTGGCCAGGATTGTACGGCCGCCTGCCGGGTCTATGCAGGCGACAAGATCTACGACAAGCTCGTCGCCGATCTTGCCTCGGCGGTGTCCACGATCAAGTTCGGCCCGCCCGACATGGCCGATGCCGAAATCGGCTCGCTGATCAGCGAGCGGCAACGCGGGCGCGTGTCGAGCTTCGTGGAACGCGCGCGATCGCTCGATCATATCGAGGTCGTGACCGGGGGCAGGCCGGCCGAAGGCGCTGGCTTCTTTTATGAGCCGACGGTCATCGCCGGCGCCAAGCAGGCGGACGAGATCGTCCAGCGCGAGGTGTTCGGCCCGGTCGTCTCGGTGACGCGCTTCGGCGATGTCGAGGAGGCGGTCGCATGGGCCAACGACTCGGACTACGGACTCGCTTCGTCCGTCTGGACCACGGACGTCGGCAGAGCCATGGGAACTGCGGCCCGCCTCCAATACGGCTGCACCTGGATCAACACCCATTTCATGCTGGTCAACGAGATGCCGCATGGCGGGATGAAGTCCTCCGGCTACGGCAAGGATATGTCCATGTTGTCATTGGACGACTACACGGTCGCCCGACATATCATGGTCAAACTCTGAGCGCGGCCGTGAACGCCCATGCGCAGATGCCAGCGGGGCCGCGGGCGGAGATCAATTCAGACGTGCTTTTGCGTCTGTCGTCCGTTCGCAAGACCTACAAGGGCGCGGTCGCGGTCGAGCATATCGATCTCGAGGTGCGCCGCGGCGAGTTCTTCACCCTGCTCGGCCCGTCGGGTTCGGGCAAGACCACCACCCTGCGCCTGGTCGCCGGCTTCGAACGCCTCGACGGAGGCACGATCGAGCTCGACGGTGTGGACGTCGCCCGCACGCCGCCTTTCGACCGCAACATCAACACCGTGTTCCAGGACTACGCGCTGTTCCCCCATATGAGCGTTGCCGACAACATCGCCTATGGCCTGAAGGCAAAGGGGCTCCGTGGCGCGGAGTGCCGCGACCGGGTCGCAGAGGCGCTACGCACCGTGCAGATGCCCGATTTTGGACAGCGTCTTCCCGCTCAGCTGTCGGGCGGGCAGCGGCAGCGCGTCGGTCTCGCCCGCGCCATCGTCAATCGCCCGGGATTGCTGCTTCTCGACGAGCCGCTGGGTGCGCTCGATCTCAAGCTGCGGCGCGACATGCAGCTCGAGCTCAAACACATCCAGGAAGAACTCGGCATCACCTTCCTCTACGTCACGCACGACCAGGAAGAGGCGCTGTCGATGTCGAGCCGCATCGCGATCGTCAATCGCGGCAGGATCGAGCAGATCGGGACGCCGCGCGAGGTCTACGAGTATCCCGCGACGGCCTTTGTGGCCGCCTTTGTCGGGACCTCGAGCCTTGTCAGGCGGGGCGGCAAACGCCTTGTGCTCCGTCCCGAGAAGGTCCGCATCGCGCTAATCGGCGCGCCCATGGCCGAGCCGGGACTGCATGTCGAGGAGGGACGCCTCGAGGACGAGGTCTACCTCGGCATGTTTTCGAGATACTTGGTGCGCCTTGGTGACGGGACCGCGGTCGAGGCCATCCGGCCGAACGACGAGGTGTCGTCAGGGCGCCTTGGCGGCCGCCGTGGAGAGACCGTGCTGGTCGGCTGGAAACCTGACGCCGTGTGCACGTTGGATGACGCCGGTTGAGGCGGAACAGGAGGGAGAGATGGTGAAAAAGATTGCGGGTGTCGCGACCATCATCGCGTCGCTTATCGCGCCGTCGGCGGGATGGTCTGCGCCGGCCGAATCGAACTACCCCAAAGAAATCGGCAAGGGCGAGGGAGCGCTCAATATCGTAGCCTGGGAAGGCTACGCCCAGGACGACTGGGTAAAGCCGTTCGAAGCCGAAACCGGATGCCAGGTCAACAAGAAATATGCCGGCTCCTCGGACGAGATGGTCGCGCTCATGCGCCAGGGCGGCGGCGGCGAATACGACCTCGTATCCGCTTCCGGCGACGCCACGCTGCGGCTCATCTACGGTGGCGACGTCCAGCCCATCGCGGTGGACCTCATTCCCGACTACAAGGACTTCGTCGAGGACCTGAAGTCTCCGCCGCACAATACGATCAAGGGCGTTCACTACGGATTGTCGTACGAGTGGGGTCCGAACGTCCTCCTGTGGAACACGGACAAGATCAAGGACGCACCGACGAGCTGGAGCGCCATCTACGATCCCAAATTCCAGGGTCAGGTCAGCGTGCCCGACAACCCGATCCAGATCGCCGATGCGGCGCTCTACCTCTCCAAGACCAAGCCCGAACTCGGGATCAAGGATCCCTACGAGCTCACGCCCCAGCAGCTCGACGCTGCTGCGGATCTGCTCAAAGGGCAGCAAAAGCTCGTCAAAAAATACTGGGCGCTCGCCTCGGACGAGATCGAACTCTTCAAGAACGGCGATGCCGTGATCGGGGCCGCATGGCCGTATATGACGAATGCCCTCAAGGACGCCGGCGCGCCAGTGGCCGAAATCGTGCCCTCGGAGGGCGTTACCGGTTGGGCGGACAGCTGGATGCTCTCGGCGAAAACGAAGCATCCGAACTGCGCCTACAAGTTCATGAGCTTCGTCTCGACCCCCAAGGTGCAGGCGCAGCAGGCGATCTATTTCGGGGAAACTCCGGTCAACCCGAAAGCCTGTTCGGAGATGAACGCGCAGCAGGCCCGTTCCTGCGAGAAATATCACCTCGACGCGCCGGCGTCCTACTTCCAGAGCATCAAGTTCTGGAAGACCCCGCTCCAACAATGCTCGGACGGCAGCGCGACGTGCACCAGCTATACCGATTGGCAGCGCAAGTGGCAGGAGATCAAGGGATAGACTTTCGCTTTGCCGAACCGTGAAGCGGAGACGCATCGAGGGGATGCCCTTCTTTCCTCGACAGAAGGTTCAAAGACGGAGGCGCGCGCCGGTCTGAAGGCCTCGGCCTTTGGCGCGTCGCCGCTTTGCCGAAGTTACGGACATCGAACCGGCGGTCGCGTCCGTCCTCTCGAAACTCGCGGTCGACGATGA
>JBBPYT010000031.1:0-5495 GCA_038199665.1 Hyphomicrobiales bacterium | reverse complement strand
TTGATCTCCTGGAGGTTGATGTCGAGCGGTCGGTCGGTGATCAGCTCGATGTTGTTGAAGCCGAGCAGGCGCCGGTCCGGCCCGTGGATGGAACCGTAACGCGGACCGGACACATTGACCAACGGCGGCCCGTCTTCGCCGAGCGTTTTCCAAACGACGCCGCCCCAGCCGGCCCTGAGGGCCCGCACCACATTGGTCTTGCGGTCCGAGGGCGGTGCGGAGGCGAGCCAAAACGGATTCGGCGATTTGATGCCGAGAAAGTCGGTTGAGAGGTCGGCCATCAGGCGATTCCTGCGAGAGCAACGGGGGATTCGCGAAGCATGCGATCGATTGAAAGCGCCGCCTGTTTGCCGTCCTCGACGGCGCTGACCGTCAGGTCCTGCCCGCCGGCCACGCAATCGCCGCCGGCCCAGACATCGGGCAGCGTCGTCCGGCGTTCGGCATCAATGCGGATTCGTCCACTTTCGAGAGCCAGCGAGCCCGGCCCGAGCGGCGCGTCGAGAAAGGTCTGGCCGATCGCAATCAACACGAGGTCGGCCGGGATCGCAGTGGTTTCGGCCGGCCCACTGCCGCTCGGGCCGCGGTGCTCGAAAATCGCCGCGGCCACGCGCCCGTCCCGGCCTTCGAACCCCTTCGGGGTTGCCCAGTACCGGATGGTGACGCCGTTGGTCTGCGCCAGCTCCTGTTCCCAACGGCTGGCCTTCATGTGTTCCGGCCCGCGCCGATACGCGATGGTGACCTCCTCGGCCCCAAGTCGCCGCGACTGGACCGCGGCGTCGATGGCCGTCATGCCGCCGCCGATCACGACGACCCGGCGGCCGACCGGAACATGCGCCTTGTCCTTGGCCTGCCGCAGCATGGCAATGAATCCGACCGCATCCACCACATGAGCGTAATCACGCATTCCGTCGAACGTGTTGAAGCCGCCGAGCCCAAGGCCGAGGAACACCGCATCATAGCGCTGGCGCAGGGTCGCAAGGTCGATGTCGACGCCAAGCTTGACTGCAGCCTTCACCTCGATGCCGCCGATCGCGAGAATGAAGTCGACCTCCGTCTGGGCGAAATCGCCCGGCGTCTTATAGGCCGCGATGCCATATTCATTGAGGCCGCCGAGCTTGGGCCGCGCATCGAAGAGCGTCACCGCATGGCCGAGTTCGGCCAGCCGATGCGCGCAGGAGAGTCCGGCCGGGCCGGCGCCGACCACCGCGACCTTTCTGCCGGTCGCAGCCTGGCGCACGAAGGGATGCCGGCCGGTCTTCATTACGGCGTCGGTGGCGTGGCGCTGGAGCGCGCCGATCTTCACCGGCTTGCCTTCGGCGTGCTCTCGCACGCAAGCTTCCTCGCAGAGTTCTTCCGTGGGACAGACGCGGGCGCACATGCCGCCGAGGATGTTGGCGGACAGGATCGTCTCGGCCGCGCCAAGATCGTTGCCGGCAGCGATCTGGCGGATGAACAGCGGAATGTCGATCGACGTCGGGCAGGCCTGCGTACAGGGCGCGTCATAGCAGAAATAGCAGCGCTCGGATTCGACGAAAGCCTCGTGCTGCGTCAGCGGCGGCGTGAGATCGGAAAAATTCCTTGCATAATCCTCGGCGCTGAGCCGTCCGCTCACGACGCCGTCGGTCGTTATCGTCGCCATTCCCATCCCTTCCGGTACACCGGCCCGAGCCGACCTTGACCAGATGGTCAGATTTTCAGCCTGGGATGGAGGTTGTCAAGCTCAAGCGCTTGCCACGAAGCTGGACAGTTCCAAGAACGCTTTCCACCTCGCCAGCCGGGCTTCACGAGCGGGTCTCGATCGCCGTCACAACCAACCTGGCCTTCGGCGACCGGCGGAGCGGGTCTGCGACGCCAAGCTAAGCACCGTGCTATTGGATCGCTTTTCCGACCCAGGCTCGTCTTTTTGAATTATGTCTATACCCCCAGCGTTTTGAGGAAAGATGCTCATAATTTACTGAAGACGCACGGGCTCACGATCATCGTTCGGATGCTCACCGTCTTGGGAAGACGGCGCCGCTTCGACTCTCGGCTGGGCTACGGGCGCGCCGCGCGGCCGCCAGGGGTGCGGGGCCGGCGACCACGGCCTGTCTTCGCCAGGGCTGCGGGTCGGCCGCATCGCCCAGGCGCCGTTGTGGCGCCAGAGCGCGACCGCGCCCGTCTGCTCCAGGCTGCCGCGGTCGATGATGACTTCGGCCGCGCAGCTCGCAGGAACATAGAGCGGCGTCACGACGATATCGGCGCGTCGGCAGTCCTCCTCGAAGGCTGCGGGGTCTGCCACCACAGACAGGGTCTGCCCGCCAAGGACCGGCGCCACACAGCCGAGCTTGTCGCAATGGCCGTTCGACGGCGCCATCGTGGGCGCGACTTTGCTGCCGACCTCGCGCGCGTCGCCGTCGGCTCGCAGCCATTGCACGGTTGTGAAGGCGTTGGCGCGACCCAGAACCCCGAGGACTCCGCCATCGCCGCGCACGGCTACCGACTCGCCGGTGGGCGCAACGAGAATGTCGTATTGCGGTCCGCTCGCGGCGCCTATGAAGCCCAGGACCAGCCAGGGCACGGCTGTCAGCCGCATCGCCGTCGTGCGCCATATGACGACGCTCAGGAGCGCCAAAGCCAAACACGGGAGCGCCCAAGGCGCGAAGCCGCGCAGATGAACCGTCGAGGCCGGTGCGCCAGCCAGATAGCCCGCGACCCAGAGCACGAACCGGATGCCCAGGCCAACCCAGTGCCAGACCCAGGCATCGAGCCCGAGCGGGTAAAGGAAAGTTCCGATCAGCGCACCGGGCACGGCGAAAAGCTCGATGATGGTCAGGGTCAGCGGGTTGCCGACGAACACATAGGGACTGAGTTCGTGGAATTCGGCCGCCATGAACGACGCGGTCGCGGCGGTGGCGAATACGGTCGCGACGAAGAGCCCCGAGACAGCCGTCCAAACGTTTCCGCTGCGGCGGAGTAGGCCGCTTGCGGCTCGCGGCGGTCGCTTCGGCGCCTTCGGCGCGAAGGGATCATCGTCCGGAACGCGGCGCATGCGGGCCTCCTGCACCGTGATCAGGGCCGCGACGGCCGCAAAGGACAGTTGGAAACTCGCGCCCGCGATCGCTTCAGGCTCGACGGCGATCACCGCCAACGCGGCGAACGCCAGATTTCGCATCGTGAAGGCCCGACGGTCGACCAACACTGCCCCAAGCATGATCATGGTCATGAACAAGGCGCGCTGCGTGCCGATCCGCGAGCCGGTCCCGATGTCGTAGGCGATCGCACCCAGAATGGCGAAGGCGGCAGCCCATTTCTTGATCGGGTAGCGCAGCGCGAGCGTCGAGCTGAGCGCCAGGATGCGTCGCAATCCGCCGTAGAGCAGCCCAGCGATGAGAGTCATCTGTACGCCGGCGATGGTGATGATATGGAAGATGCCGGCCTCCCGGATGATATCCCGCCCGTTCTGCGAAAGAAGGTCACGCTTGCCCGTCACCATGGCGGCCGCAACCGCGCCCGCGTCGCCGCCGCCCACCGTCTGGTCGACCCGGGCCGCCATCGCGTTACGGGCCCGGTCGAGCGCCATCCGCCATCGCGCAGCAATGCCGGGGGATGCTGGCGCCGCCGCGATCGTGAGGCGTCCGAGCGCCGATCCCACCGCGCCGATCCCGGCGAAATAGGCGTCGCGGGCAAAGTCGTAGCCCTCCGGCAGGGCGGCGCGGGAGGGCGGCAGAAGCCGCGCCGTAACCTCCACGAACATCCCCGCTTCGAGCGCCTCTGTTCGCCGGGTGGTCAGGCGCACTCGTGCCGGCCGGTGGTCGGCATCGAGGTCGCCGCCATCCCGGACCAGGAGGATGAAGCGGGCGCCGGCGGGACGCGGGTCGACCTCCTCGATGAATCCGCGGAGCTTGACGATGCGAATTCGATCCAGCATTGGCGCCGCAACATCCCGGCTGCGCAGTTCAGCCGAGATGAACCCCGTGAAAAGCGCGAGCGTGCCGACAGCCAAGCAGAACGGCAAGGGCCTGTGGCGGGTCGCGAGCGCCAGGGCGCCGGCCCCGAAGACCAGAAGCAGCGGCAACCACAGAACGGGCTCGCGGTCCGCCGCGAGATAGAGCAGCACGCCGACGCCGGCCACAACGGGAAGCCACAGGAAGACTCGGCGCTCCTCCCACTCGGTCCAGAGCGCCGCTAAAGCGAGCGTCCCTGGGCGAAGCAACCCCAGTCTGGCCGCCAAGCCGGCCCGTGCGCCCGCTAGCGCGCCAGCGAGACTGCCTTTCTGGGCCGCAACCCCCATCGTGCAAGCCTGCCCTTTGTGTGATCAGGGCCTTCATGTTAGACGAGCGCCGCCCCGACGGAAGACCCATTTTTCGCCGGTCGGCTCACGTTCGACGAGGTATGAGGCTGAATGTCCGAGCCCGTGATCACGCGCTTTGCGCCTTCGCCGACGGGCTTTCTGCACATCGGCGGTGCTCGGACGGCGCTGTTCAATTGGCTCTTTGCCCGCAAGTTCGGCGGCGCGATGCTGCTGCGCATCGAGGACACCGACCGCGAGCGCTCGACCGCCGCGGCCATCGACGCGATTCTTGAGGGCTTGAGTTGGCTCGGTCTCGGCTGGGACGGGGAGATCGTCTACCAATCGCGCCACATCGAGCGGCACAAGGAGGCCGTCCGGTTCTTGCTCGACGCCGGCCGGGCATACCGTTGCTACGCCAGTCCCGAAGAACTCGAACAGATGCGGGAGGAAGCGCGCCGCGAAGGCCGCCCGCCCCGCTACGATGGGCGCTGGCGCGACCGCGATCCGGCCGATGCGCCCGCCGGTGTGAAGCCGGTTGTCCGCCTCCGCGCTCCGCGCGACGGCCAGACCGTGCTCGACGACAAAGTCCAGGGGCGCGTCACCTGGGCCAACAAGGACCTGGACGATCTCGTTCTGCTGCGCTCGGACGGCACGCCGACCTATATGCTGGCCGTGGTGGTCGACGATCGGGACATGGGCGTAACCCAGATCATCCGCGGCGACGATCACCTGACCAATGCGGCCCGGCAAATGCACATCTACGAGGCGTTCGGCTGGCCGGTACCCGCCATGGCGCATATCCCGCTGATCCACGGAGCGGACGGCGCCAAGCTGTCGAAACGCCACGGCGCCCTCGGCGTCGACGCTTACCGGGCCATGGGATATCTGCCGTCGGCTCTGCGCAACTACCTCGTGCGGCTCGGCTGGAGCCGGGGCGACAAGGAGTTCTTCTCGACCGAAGAGATGATCGAGGCGTTCGACCTGTCTTCGGTAGGTCGCTCGCCGTCTCGTTTCGACTTCGCGAAGCTCGAAAACCTCGACGGGCATTATCTGCGCCAAACGCCCGACCAGGAGCTTGTTCGTACGCTGTTGGACACGCTGCCTTTCCTTCCCGAGGGGCCACGCGTCATGCCCAAGGTCGATGCCGACATGCGCGGCAAGCTACTCGTGGCCATGCCGGGCCTCAAAGAGCGGGCCAAGACTCTGGTCGAACTGCTCGATGGGG
>JBBPYT010000030.1:0-2223 GCA_038199665.1 Hyphomicrobiales bacterium | reverse complement strand
TCGCCGACACATCGTCCGGCGTTTTCATCTCGTCCCTCCGCGGCTCGCCCCACCGCGGTGAACCCTGACCTTCTTGCATCATCTTGCCGACCTCCTCGCTCAGGAGGGGTCAGGTCCTCATGGCGTCAGGGGGTCAGTTTGTCGTGTCGCGTGACAGCTCGAGCAGGTTAGTGACCAGCAATATGCTTTGGCGCCGAGGCCGTGAAAGCCGAAGCAACACAGGCCTGTCGGACGAACAGGGGCGGCTCGGAGGCGGCCATGATCCGGGGGTTTGGACGGTTCAAGTCATCATCTCCGGGCGTTTCCAGGGTGTCGGCTACCGGGCATGGGCGGAGGACCAAGCGATCGCGCGGGGTCTATCTGGATGGGTCCGCAATCGGCGCGACAACTCGGTCGAAGCCGTGTTCTCAGGCGAGGCGGCAGCCGTCGAGGCAATGATCGACACCTGCCGCGCCGGCCCGCGCCTGGCGATGGTTGACGACGTCGCCATCGTGAATGTGACGAAGGATCCTTCGCAGGCAGGCTTTCGGATTCTGTTGATCACTTGACCAGGGCAACTGAGCATCGAGCCTCGCCAAAAAGACGTCGAGTCGGTGCCGATGGAAGGACCGACCTTGCTGCGATCTCAGCGCGCCAGACGCTTGAACCCGGCCGGCCGGGTCGAGCTTCCGGCAGCACTGTCATGTCTGGACGGCGGCAGTCCATATTCGGCCTGCTACCGATCTCTTGGGGCATTCGGTCATGAGGTGAGGCTCATCCCACCGCAATACGTCAAACCTATGTCAAGCGCGGGAAGAATGATGCGGCCGATGCCGAAGCCCTGTGCGAGGCGATGAGCCGACCGAGCATGCGCTTCGTACCGGTCAAGACCGCCGAGCAGCAGGCCGCCCTCATGCTTGTCGGTCTGCGCGAGCGCCTGATCCGCAACCGGACCCAGCTGGCCAATGGCATCCGTGGCTACGCGGCCGAGTTCGGGCTCATCGCCGCGACAGGTCTGTGCAAAATCGGGCCGCTGCTTGAACGGATTGCGGCCGACGCGAGCCTGCCGGCTCTCGCGCGTGAGCTGTTCGCCATTCAGGCGAAGGAATACGCCCTGATCGAAGCGGAGCTCAAAGTCATTGATGCCAAGCTGATGGCTTGGCATCGCGACAACGCGTGCAGCTGGCGCCTGTCGCAGATCCCGGGCGTCGGGCCAGTCGGCGCCTCGATGCTGGTCATGAAGACACCCGATCCTCGTCTGTTCCGATCCGGACGGCAATTTGCAGTATGGCTTGGGTTGACACCGAAGGAGCCTTCGACGGCCGACAAGGTCAGGCTCGGCGTCATCACGCGTGCGGGCGACGAGGCCTTGCGCAGCACTCTGATATCGGGGCCACCGCCCTTCTTCGGCGCGTCCGCGAGGGGAGCAGCAAGAAGTCGTCGGCCTGGCTACTGGATCTGCTTCGGCGCAAGCCGCCAAAGCTCATGGTCGTGGCACTGGCCAACAAGATCGCCCGCATCGCCTGGAAGCTCATGGTGAGCGGCGAGACTTACCGGGCCAACGCGGCTCCCCCTGTTGCGGCTTCCGCCACCTGACGGATCGGCGCGGCGGGACAGCATAAACGAAGCGAACCTGCCGCCTTGATGTCGGACCTTGCAAGGAAACGAGCAGATGGCGATCGGTCGATCCGAGACGTGAGGAAGGCCGCAGCATGCAGCGGCGGTAACAGGCCGCCGGAGTGTTGGCGCTCGCGTTGCGGAAACCATCTTGGCCCGCGGTCATGTGTGACCGCCTCGATGAGGCCGGACATATGACTGCAAGCGATCCGATCATCGTAGCTCAGGACCTTGCTGGGAGGGGGCCGTTCTTCAATCGCCTCAGTTGTCAACGTCGTTTGGCCGCCACCCGGATCATGGTTCTCTTCGCGGTCGGAACCATCCGCCGCAACATCTGGTCCGAAGCACAGGCGATGCAAAATGTCCACAACGAGCTGGCGCGCTCTGACGCCGCTCACGGCCCACTCTCGCATTCACCCGTACCCTCGCCCGGCGGGGCAACCCTCCTATCCGGCTCTTTTGCTCGATGGATTTCTTGAGCGGCGATCAGCTTGCCGACTGTGATTATGGGATGGCCCGCCCCTCTCGCCGCGATCGGTTAGGATCGTGGTTGGTTTGAAAGAGAGGAACGGGCCGATGGATATCGTGATCGTGGGGATTGATCTTGGCAAGAACTCCTGCAGCCTG
>JBBPYT010000029.1:0-6059 GCA_038199665.1 Hyphomicrobiales bacterium | reverse complement strand
TACAGCGCGACCTTGAAGCTGCTCAGCCACAGCGAGGTCGAGATCGAAGGCTGCGTCGCATACGTGCTTTGCGGGGGTCAGAAGTGGACCCGGGAGGAACCGCGACAAACCGGAACCGCTGCATCGGCGGTCGGCACCGGACACACGCCCGCGCGCACCTCCGGATCGGGAGCGTCCCCCACGCCGGCGGAGTAGATCTTTCAAAAGGTGCCTGGCCAAACCGTTCGAATGCGGCCAAATGCCTATCGCGCTCTTAACCCGCAGATACTGACGAGGTTCTCTTTGGTTGGCTTTCCCCGCTTTGTTCTCCTGGCCGCTTTCTGTTTCACCGTGAGCCCTGGTTTCGCACAATCGACGGGGTCGCAAAAGGCGCTCTCGGCCTCGTCTTCTGCCGCCGTGGAATCATCTCGCCTGCAAGCGGGTTCCGTGTCTCGCGCGGCGCCCAGCGGGCCTGTCGATGAAAGCGCGACACGAAATGCGGCCGCCCGCACGCGCATGCTCGAATGCGGGCATCAGTGGTCCTCGATGAAGAAGGCTGGCACGGCCTCGGGCACCTGGAAGGATTTTTCCAGGGTCTGCCTGGCCCGCAAGTAGCTTCGCCCGACAAGCTGAAGGACGTTCAGACCCACACCGTACGTCGCAATTCCGCAAGTAACGCCAGCACATGGTCAGGCGCTCCGACGGCGGAGCGTTTGACCATTGTCAGAACACGGGCGAACGTCCTCGCCAGGATACGCTTGTTAAGCGGATTTTCTCCCAACCCTGACCGCTATCGGGAGCTCGGCGTTGCGGGATCAAATACGCAGTCTGTCCTTCAGCAGGGCATTGACGGCCTGCGGGTTGGCCTTTCCGCCAGTCTGTTTCATGACCTGGCCGACAAACCAGCCGAGCATGCTAGGCTTTGCCTGAGCCTGGATGACCTTGTCGGGATTTTCGCCAATGATCGCCTCGATCGCATCCTGAATGGCCTTGCTGTCGGTCACCTGTTTCAACCCGCGCCGTTCCACGATGTCGCCGGGCATCGCCCCGCGATCCTCGCCGATCAATAGTGCGAGAACGTCCTTCGCGATCTTACCCGAGATCGTGCCGGCGACGATGAGGTCCACCAGATCGGCGATTTGCTCGGGGCCGATATGCGTCGCGGCCACGGCGAGATTGACCGAGTTGGCGTAAGCCGCGACGTCTCCGGTGATCCAGTTGGCGACGAGCTTAGGGTCCCGGCCCACCGGGTCGGCCAGAACGGCGCGTTCGAAGTAGCCGGCGAGCTCACGCTCGGCCACGATCACGCCAGCGTCATAGGACGACAGGCCGTAGTCCTTCATGAACCTCGACTTCTTCTGGTCAGGCAATTCCGGCAAGTCCGCCGCCAGAGCATCGATGAAATCCTGATCGAGTTCCAACGGCAGCAGATCGGGATCCGGGAAATAGCGGTAATCGTGCGCCTCTTCCTTCGAGCGCATGGAGCGGGTTTCGCCGCGTCCCGGATCGAACAGCCGCGTTTCCTGCACGACCGTTTCTCCGTCCTCGAGCATTCCGATCTGCCGCCGCGCCTCGGCCTGTATGGCTTGGCCGATGAAGCGAATCGAATTGACGTTCTTGATCTCGCAGCGCGTTCCGAGTGGTTCGCCGGGACGGCGCACCGAAACATTCACATCGGCGCGGAGGTTGCCCTTTTCCATGTCGCCGTCGCAGGTGCCAAGGTAGCGCAAAATGGTGCGCAGCTTGGAAACAAAGGCCTTGGCTTCGTCGGCCGAGCGCATATCCGGACGCGATACGATCTCCATCAGCGCGACCCCCGATCGGTTGAGGTCGACGAAACTTGTGTCGGGGGATTGGTCGTGCAGCGATTTACCGGCATCCTGTTCGAGATGCAGGCGTTCGATACCGACCCGGATCTGCCGCTCCGGGGTGACGTCGACGACCACCTCACCTTCACCGACGATCGGGTTCTTGTACTGGGAAATCTGGTAGCCCTGCGGCAGGTCGGGGTAGAAGTAGTTCTTGCGATCGAACACGGAGCGGCGATTGATCTTCGCGTTCAGGCCGAGGCCGGTGCGTACGGCCTGCGCTATACAGGTTTCGTTGATGACGGGAAGCATCCCAGGCATGGCTGCGTCGACGAAGGAGACCTGCGTGTTGGGCTCGGCGCCGAAAGCGGTCGCAGCCCCGGAGAAAAGCTTGGATCGCGAAGTCACCTGCGCATGGATTTCCATCCCGACGACGATTTGCCAATCGCCCGTCGCACCGCGCAGGAGCCTGCTGTCGTTCGTCACCGCCATGCCGGCATCCTTCACGTTTGCGCCTGAAACAAGAGGGCCGAAGCGCGTGAGGCTCGGCTCAGCCAAGCCGGCGCAGCGACCGACCGACCGACGGCTACTTCCAGTTTTAAGTTCTCTCTTCGAACCAAGCCGTTGGGTTCAGGCTTAAAATTGGTTCCAGCTCTCATGCGGCCCACCAGTTCTCGGGCAAGTCCACGCGAGGTGCCGACCGCTCGATCACCTCCGCCAGCGAAAACAGCGTTTCTTCGCCGAAGGGGCGGCCGATCAGTTGCAGGCCCAAGGGCAAGCGCTCCGCCGACAGGCCGGCCGGTACCGCGATACCGGGCAGGCCAGCCATGTTGACCGTCACCGTAAAGGCGTCGTTGAGGTACATCCCGATCGGGTCGCCCGTTGTTTTTTCGCCGATGGCGAAGGCTGCGGACGGGGTCGCCGGGGTCAGGATCGCGTCCACGCCGGCCTCGAAGGCGCGTTCGAAGTCCTGCCTGACCAGCGTTCGCACCTTCTGGGCTCGCAGGTAATAGGCATCGTAGTATCCGGCAGACAGAACATAGGTGCCGATCATGACGCGCCGACGAACCTCGGCGCCGAAGCCGGCGGCCCGGGTGTTGCCGTACATCTCTGCGACATCGCGCCCGGCCATACGCAAGCCGTATCGCACCCCGTCATAGCGAGCGAGGTTCGAGGAGGCCTCCGCCGGGGCCACGATGTAGTAGGCCGGCAAGGCATATTTCGTGTGCGGAAGGGTGATGTCGACGATCTTGGCCCCGGCTTCTTTCAGCCATTCGATTCCGGCTACCCAGAGGTCGTCGATCTCGATCGGCATGCCGTCGAGCCGGTACTCCTTGGGAATCCCGATCACCAGGCCCCTGACCGAGCGACCGACCGCGCCCTCGTAGTCCGCGACCGGCACGTCGACGGATGTGGTGTCCTTGGGGTCGTGCCCCGCCATGGAGCGGAGCATGATTGCCGTGTCGCGCACCGTGCGGGCCACCGGTCCGGCCTGGTCGAGGGATGAGGCGAACGCCACAAGGCCATAGCGCGAACACCGTCCGTAGGTTGGCTTGATGCCGACCGTACCCGTAAAGGCGGCTGGCTGACGGATCGAGCCTCCGGTATCGGTCGCGGTGGCGCCAAGACAGTGTCGGGCGGCAACCGCCGCCGCCGAGCCGCCCGAAGATCCTCCGGGAACCAGAGCCGCGTTGGACCCCGGTCGCCGCCAGGGAGAGATGACCGGGCCGAAGTAGGAAGTCTCGTTCGATGAACCCATGGCGAATTCGTCGAGGTTGAGTTTGCCCAGCATCACCGCGCCATCGCGCCAAAGCTGCGCCGAAACCGTCGATTCGTAACCCGGGATGAAGCCGTCCAGCACCCGGCTACCGGCGGTCGTTTGCACGCCCTTCGTGCAATAGAGGTCCTTGATGCCGAGAGGCAGTCCCTCCAGGGCGCCGCCCTCGCCGCGCGCAATTCTGTCGTCGGAGGCTTGCGCCATCCGCAAGGCGCGCTCGGGCGTTTCCGTGATGAAGACGTTCAGCGCGCGCGCGGCCTCCATCGCGTCGATGTGCGCCTGGGTCAACTCGCGAGACGAGATGGTTTTCGCCCGGATGGCGTCGCGCGCATGGGCAAGCGTCAAGCCTGTGAGATCGGACATCGTAAGTCTCGAAAGGTCCGCGCGCCGATCGGCATCACGGATGAAGGAAGATGCCGCTATTCGACGACTTTGGGCACCACGAAGAGATGGTCCTCGGTCACCGGCGCGTTGGCCACGATTTCGTCAGCGAACCCGCCGTCCGTCACCTCGTCGCGGCGAAGCTTCATGCGCGCCGGCAGCACGGAGGTCATTGGTTCCACACCCTCGACATCGACCGAGTCGAGTTCGGCCACGAAGGACAGAATGGCGTTGATCTCGCCCTGCAAATGCGGCACCTCGTCCTCTCGCAACGTGATCCTGGCGAGTTGAGCGACGCGGCGGACAGTCGCCTGATCGATGGACATGGCGGTTCCGAAGACGAAGGGAAAAACGAAGTGCGCCGTCTATATCACTGCCGCTTCCGCCGAATCAACGCATCTGACCGCACGGAGGCATCGAGGTTTGACGCCCGCAAGTCTACGGATCGAACGAAAGAAATTCTGTTTCCATGATAGCGCAAGTCGTTGCGATCGAACATTTGCCGAGCCTTCTTGGGCGTAACCAACGCCTCGTGGGGCTGGACCTTGGCAGCAAAACCCTCGGGCTTGCCTTGTCCGATGTGGAACGGCGGATCGCCACGCCGCTGGCGACGATCCGGCGGATCAAATTCACCAAAGATGTCGAACAGCTTCGGGCCCAGCTCGGCCGTTTCGAAGTGGGTGCCCTGGTCATGGGCTTGCCGCTCAACATGGATGGTTCCGAAGGCCCGCGCGTGCAAGCGACTCGCGCGTTCGTCCGGCAGATGCTGCCCCTGGTCGCAAAGCCGGTGATCTTCTGGGATGAGCGGCTGTCCACTGCAGCAGTGACTCGCGCGCTCATCGAACAGAATGCGTCTCGGGCGCAACGGCAGGAAGTGGTCGACCGCATGGCTGCGGCTTACATCCTGCAAGGCGCGCTCGACCGTTTGGCATCGTTGGCGCTCTAGCCGGAAGCACATCGCTGGGTAAGGCAGTCGAACATCCCGTATCCTTGAAGGGGGAGCACAGGGCACTACGCGCCTGACTAGACATTTCAGGTTGCGAAAAGTTTTTATTGCATCTAAAAGTTGCGAAGAGGCGCCCCTTTGGGAGCCTGAGCTTTGGCTTTTAGGGTGGGTTGCGCAGATGTCGCAAGTTTCAGCTCGGAGGCGACCGAGACGACAAGCGCGGACCGTGCTGGGCGACGATCGTGAAGGGGCAGCGTCCCCGACGCCGGCCCAAGGCGTGAAGGTCACGGAGCTGAGCCGTTACGTTGCCGAGATGTGCAGCGACCTCGCCGTCATGGCCAGTTCCGCCAACCTGCTCATGCTTACCTATTTGTTGTCGATGGCTCGGCAGGAAGCGGAGCGCATTTCCAGGAGCGGGTCAGCACCCGGACAGCCAGCGGCCTCAAAGCTTTGCTGATCCTCCCAGCCCATCGTCGCGCCGTTCGTAATTCAGGGAAACGCGATTGCCGTCGTGACGCCTGATCTGCCCGATCATCTCGAGTTCCATCAACGCGGCTTGCAGGTCGCGTGGCGCCAGAGCCGAAGCCCGGATCAATTCGTCCACCTGCATCGGGACGGGACCTATCAATTCGACAAGCCTATCGAGGTCCGTCGCGGCGCCCCGGACCGCCGTAGGGGCTCTCGCGATCGATGCGCCCGGCCCAGGACTTTCGGTGAAGCAGGTGCCGCGCGGCACCAGATCCGGATCGGCGAATAGGTCGACTTCCTCCCACAGCGGCTCCGCGTCGGAATCCATTGAGCGAGGCTCAGCCAGGGAAGGCCCGGCCCGACCTCCCTCGACCGCAGGTGCAAGGGCGGTCAACACGTCGTCCACGGATGTGCACATCGTGGCGCCCTGGCGCAGCAGGTCGTTGGTTCCTTCCGCGCGTGCGTCGAGCGGCGATCCCGGAACGGCAAAGACCTCCCTGCCCTGCTCGTTGGCGAAACGCGCGGTGATCAGCGATCCCGAACGTCGGTTCGCCTCGACTACCACCACACCTAGGCTGAGGCCCGAAACAAGGCGGTTGCGCCGAGGAAAATCGCGCGCCCGCGGCTCCCACGCCAGCGGCATCTCGGAGATGAGCGCTCCTCGCTGCAGAATACGCCTGGCCAGCCCTTCGTGTTCGCT
>JBBPYT010000028.1:0-3056 GCA_038199665.1 Hyphomicrobiales bacterium | reverse complement strand
GCCTGGCTTTCGACGGCGAGCTCCAGAACGTCGCCGCCGCCAGGCTCGACCTCGGCCGCGGCGGCCAGCATGCCGGTCGCAGCCGCGCTCGTGCCGCAGGCTGCTGCGCGTGCGTCGAACAGCGCCACCGCAAGGCCTCGTGCTGCGAGGCGCCAAGCGATCGAAAGCCCGACGATCCCGGCCCCGACCACCGCTACGTCGACGCCTTCGGGCGGAAGGCCTGGCAGCGGCTGCGCATCGTCCGGGCTCGGTACCGTGCCGCCGAGACGGTTGAACAAAACTGGCACGCCCGACAACGGCATCTCCTCGACATTCACTGGCGTGAAGGGGGATCCGGTTTCGCTTCGATGTCGCGCCGAATTCCATCCCTACGCCGGTGCGAACCGGATCAGGTTCAATGGATTTCCGCGCCGCGCGACTTCAGCCTTCGAGCAGGATGTCGCGCCAGCGGTGTCTCAGCCCCTTGCCGGGGATCTCCGTGGAACATCACAACAATGGGGGCTCGGCGGCCGTCGGTCAAGGCCGTGACCGAGTTCAGGACATATGAGACTGGGGCGTCTCTTTGCTGATGGAAGAGGTACTCGGCCGGGTGAGATCGCCAAGGGCCTGATGAGGCCTATAGTGGTTGAAGCGCCGACATCGCCGCCATGGCGGTCGAGCTTATCATCGAAGCATCGCCAAGCCGAAGCGGTGCTCGAGGCAGCTATTGGGCCAGTTTGAATGTGTCAGAATGCCCTTGCACTTTTCCCATCGTCAGCATATGTCGCGCCTTCCCCCGAATCAGGATCGAGCCGCCGCACCCTTTTGTCGTGCGCAGATTTCTCTTGCAACAAAATCCCCGTTTCGGGTATTGTCTCTGCGTCGCTGATCGTGGTGGAAAACAGCGGCCCGGCCAGAAATGGCTCCGGTATGCGCCGGACGTAAGTGGGTTTCTCCGCACAGGGTGAGAGTGATCTCCCCGAAAGTAGCCCCTGCGGGGGCTATTTTTTTGGCCGAAGGATCGGCTTTCCTTGCATCGTCAACGAAATCAGCGTTCCCACTTTGATCACCCGCAAATCAGATGGTAGACTAGGACGTTCATGCGCGCTGACCACAAACATTGTGGCGTCGTGCGAGCGATCCTTGGCTTTCGCGACCTTGAATGCAACCACATACGGCGCATTCAAGCCGGGGAGCCTATCCAATAACAGATAGCGCATGTCCCTGTTGCCGAAATAGGCCCGCCCATTCACGCTGGCGCGCACGATTTCAGGAAGGTGGATTGAGTAACCATGCCGCTTGGTACAAAAGCATCTGGTCTCACACCCATCCGGGAAGTGCAAGTCGGGAGTGTCGGTAGGTTTCAGCTTTCGAGTGAAAGTATGCGCTCCAAAACTAACTCGCACTTTGTAGACAGCAGCCCCTACATGTTGCGGCGTAACTATCATATCAAACGGGTCTAAGTGTCGGAGATCATAAACGACACCGGCGATACGTCGTCTGCCCCAACTCATTGCGAGGACTCCCACGCCTCTAACACGCCCACGATGTCGCCGATCTCCCATTGCCTATTGGTCACGCCAGCCGCCATGGCAGGCAGATCGAGGACCGGCCGACGCTCGCGACCGCGCGAGGTTTCCATGTAGCCGGCATTGTCGAAGTAGCCGGCATTGTCGAATCGGGTCGAGCTTCAATCCGCCGGTCGTCGGCATGGAACATACATCGACCCCATCAGATTATTCCGAATGGCCGCGGAGCTCCGCACCGAGGCTTTCGTCTGTCCCTCGCCGTGCGCACGCGCCGCGATGGCAACCGATTATCCTTTCGGACCATCATGATGTACCAAGATCCTTTGGCCGCATTCGGCAGGCGCAATGCGGGTGAATTTTTCGGAGTGGGCCGAGGCTGGTCTCCCTCCTCGGCTTTTTCATACCGCATCGCTTTATCGAGGGTCTCGGCCGAATGAGTCCGCGCAAAACGTTTACCCTGCAGCATCGGCGTCGCGTTCTGGTTTCGGGTGGGGCGGGGTTCCTCGGTTCGCACCTGTGCGAACGCCTGCTGGATGCCGGCCACCACGTCATCTGCGCCGATAATTTCCTGACCGGGACGCGGGGCAATGTCGCGCACCTCTTCGACCGTCCGGGATTCGAGCTGATCCATCATGATATCACCCAGCCGCTCTTCCTGGATGTCGACGACATCTACAATCTCGCCTGCCCGGCATCGCCCATCCACTATCAGCGCGATCCGGTGCAGACCACCAAGACGAGCGTCCTCGGAGCGCTGAACATGCTCGGCCTCGCCAAACGTTGCGACGCTCGCGTGTTCCAGGCGTCCACCAGCGAGATCTATGGCGACCCGAGCCTGCATCCGCAGCCGGAGCACTACTGGGGCAACGTCAACCCGATCGGACCGCGCTCCTGCTACGACGAGGGCAAGCGTTGCGCCGAAACGCTGTTCTTCGACTACCTGCGGCAGCACAAGCTCCGCATCAAGGTAGCGCGCATCTTCAACACCTACGGGCCGCGCCTTCATCCGCACGACGGCCGCGTCGTGTCGAGCTTCATCGTTCAGGCGCTTCTGAACCAGGATATCACCATCTTCGGCGAGGGACGGCAAACCCGATCCTTCTGCTATGTCGACGATCTGATCGAGGGTTTCCTCAGACTGATGAGCAGCCCGGACGAGGTTACCGGGCCGCTCAATCTCGGCAATCCGGGCGAGTTCACCATTCTCGAACTGGCCAGGATCGTGGCCGATCTGACGGGCTCGCGCTCCAAGATCGTGCATCGCCCGTTGCCGCAGGACGACCCCCGTCAGCGCCGCCCCGACATTTCCGAAGCCGAGCGGCTTCTCGGTTGGCGGCCTAGCGTGGCGCTGCGCGAAGGACTGGAACGCACGATCCCGTATTTCGAAGGGTTGTTGTCCGCGGGCCGGATGCCGCGGCAGGCGATCGGCTGAAGGCGCATCGATCGATGATTTCCGGCCCGGAGCCCGAAGCATTGTGCAGCAGCGCCCGGCAGTTTCGCTTGTTGCCAGGGCAGCGTCGCCGTTCGCCGTCGTTTGGCCGGCAGCAG
>JBBPYT010000027.1:0-7650 GCA_038199665.1 Hyphomicrobiales bacterium | reverse complement strand
GTTCCGGCTCCAGAAGGCAGGGAATTCGTCCACACCGTAGCCGATCACCGGCACGCCGCGCGTTTCCAGATATTCGAGCGTGCGCGGGAGGTCGAGAAGGGCCTTGGCGCCGGCACACACCACCGTCACCGACGTGCGAGCAAGTTCCTCGAGGTCGGCCGAGATGTCCAGGCTGGTTTCCACACCACGATGAACCCCTCCGATGCCGCCGGTCGCGAACACGGCGATGCCTGCCATCGAGGCGCAGATCATGGTCGCCGCGACCGTTGTGGACCCGTCGCGCCCTTCCGCAACCGCATAGGGCAGGTCCGCACGACTGAGCTTCAGGACGTTCTTGGCGAGAGCCAGCCTTTCGAGGTCCTGATCGGACAAACCGACCAGAATGCGCCCACCGAGCACCACGATGGTGGCCGGGACGGCTCCCTCGGCCCGGATGACAGCCTCGACCTTGCGGGCCGTGGTCAAATTTTCGGGATAGGGCATGCCGTGCGTGATGATCGTCGATTCGAGCGCTACGACGGCGCGGCCGTGCGCGAGTGCGTCGGCGACTTCGGTAGAAAGATCAAACTGTTCTATGGCTTTATTCATCTATCGTGTTCCCCGAGCGACTTCGGCCTCCACGGTTCGGCTCAGCCTGTCCGCCGTTGCGGCGAGGAGTTCTTGCGACAAGCCGGGATGAGCGCTGCCCTCCTGCTCGATCGTCAGAGCTGCGGCGAGCGTGCCCGTACGGGCCGCCGCGATCGACGTGGCCCCTCCGAGCCGCCACGCGAGGGTGGCCGCGATCGCGGCGTCGCCGGCGCCGGTCACGTCCACGACGTTGGCCGGCACCGAAGCCAGATACGAAACGTCATCCGAGGCATCGCAAACGACGAGACCCCGGGCGCCAAGGAAAAGTGCGATCTCGCCGGCACCGCGGATACGCAACTGCCGCACTGCGGATTCAGGTGACAGGCCGGCAACCGGTACCCGTAGAACGGCGGCGGCCTCGTCGAAATTCAGGAACAGGAGGTCGATCCCGCTCAGGTTCGGCGGTAGCCGCTCAGCCTTGGGAGCCGACACAGGGTCAATGGCCAGTTTGGCGGACCCGCGGATGGTCCCTTCGATGAGCGTGGCCAGCACCTTGGCCGGAAGATTGCCGTCCGCGAAAATCCAATCTGCGGGGCCCAGGCGAGACAGCGCTCTCGACAAGTCGTCAAGAACGAGAAGGTCGAAGATCGCCATGTCGGCCATCCCGACCGCCAGGCTGCGATCGGGATGGAGCAGCGCGACATATTCGGCAGTTCGACACTCCGGAACCAACCGGACCCCCTCGGCATCGATCCCGAGGTCACCCAGGTGCCGGATCAAGGATCGGCCGTGGGAGTCATCGCCCACGACAGACACGAGGCTCGTGCCAACGCCAAGACGCGCCAAGTTGGCGGCGACATTCTGTGCGACCCCGCCGAAGTCCGAAGATCCGCTGGCGGGGTTCGAGGTCCCGGTTCTGATCGCATCGTGCGCAGTGTATTTACGATCGACAGCAGCGCCGCCGAAGCAAATGATGCGTCCCGGACCACGCGGCCTTCCGGGACCCAGCTCGGACAATTCACCTGAAGTCGCGGGCCTCTTGCCCTTCCCATCAACCATTGCGCCGGGATAAGGCTTCCCGAATGGAAAGCAAGGAAGGCGTTTTCGAGTCGGCTCACAAAGCGGCGGTGCGCACCGGGAGGGCGGAGAGGGCCTTCCTAGATCCCGCAGCGAGCTTCCGGACGGCAGACAGACGTCATCGCTGAATGAAAGCAGCCGATGGGCCCGGAGAACAGTCATTGAACCTCGTCAGGCGGGCGTCGAGCGAACTCGCATTCGTACGGGGCATCATTCGGGTTCTTCGCCGCACGACGCCGATTGCGAAACATCCGACGAGGACGCTGGGGGATTTCGCTGAGGCTCTGGCCGCGCGCCATGCCGACCGCGTCGCCCTCATTTCCGATCGTGAAACCTTCACGTATCGGCAATGGAACGGCCGCGCGAACCGATACGCCCGCTGGGCGCTGTCGCGTGGTCTCGGCAAGGGCGACACCATTGCTCTGCTGATGCCGAATCGCGCCGAATACCTGTCGATCTGGCTCGGCATCGCCAAAGCTGGCGCCGCCACCGCATTGCTCAACACCAATCTCGGCGATGCCGCGCTGGCTCATTCAATCAACGTCGTGGCGGCCCGAACGGTGATCGTCGAAGCGTCGCTGTTGCCGCAGCTCGAGTCGGCCCGGCATCTCCTCGAGAGTGGGCTGGAGATTCTGGTGCACGGGGAGAGCGAAGCTTATCCGCGCCTCGATCGCGAGATCGAAGCCTTTTCGGATGCCGCACTCGACCCGACGGAAAAACCGACGCTCACCATCAACGACAAATGCATCTATGTCTTTACATCGGGCACGACGGGTCTGCCCAAAGCCGCCAATCTCAACCATTACCGCGTTCAGCTGGCCATGCAGGGCTTCGCGGGTGTTACCGGCGCCACGGAGCACGACCGGATCTACGACTGCCTTCCGATGTACCACACGAACGGCGGTGTCTTGGCTCCCGGTCTGGTTTTGGCGGTCGGCGGCACCTGCGTCATCCGCGAGCGCTTCTCGGCGCGCGAATTCTGGCCGGATGTCGTGCGCCACCGGTGCACCATGTTCATCTATATCGGCGAGCTGTGCCGCTACCTGCTGCAGGCACCGCAAGATCGGAGCGACCGGGCGCATTCCATCCGTCTTTGTGTCGGCAACGGCTTGCGTCCGGATGTCTGGGTGCCGTTCCGGGACCGCTTCGGCGTAAGGAAAATCATCGAGTTCTACGCCTCGACAGAGGGCAATTGCTCGATGTTCAACTTCGATTCGCGGCCGGAGGCGGTCGGGCGTGTCCCGAAATGGGCCGCATCGCGCTTTCCGATCCGCGTCATTCGGTTCGATGTGGAAACGGAGGAGCCGGTCCGAGGTGCCGATGGGCTCTGCGTCGAATGCGCCCCTGGCGAAGTCGGCGAGGTCGTCGGCGAGATCCTGGAGGACCCTGCGCGGCCCGGCAACCGCTTCGAAGGCTATACGGATCGTCAGGCCACGGAACGCAAGGTGCTGAGGGACGTGCTGCGCAAGGGCGACGCCTGGTTCCGCACGGGCGATCTCATGCGCCGCGACGCGCTCGGCTATTTCTTCTTCGTCGACCGGGTCGGCGATACGTTCCGCTGGAAGGGTGAGAATGTCGCGACCTCGCAGGTCCGCGAGACCATCACCGGCTTCCCCGGCTTGAAGGATGCGAACGTATACGGTGTCGCGGTGCCCGGGACCGAGGGGAGGGCCGGCATGGCGTCCCTGGTGGTCGACGATTCGGCACGCTTCGATCTCCGTGGTCTTCGAGACTTTCTCGCCGCGCGTTTGCCTGGCTATGCAATACCGGTGTTTCTGCGCTTCGCGACGAGCCTCGCGGTGACCGGCACGTTCAAGCAGAGGAAGATCGACCTTGTGTCCGAAGGCTTCGATCCCGACCGGATCAGCGATCCGCTTTACGTGGTGGACGCGGTCGACCGGATGTATCGCCCGCTCGATCGCAAGGTGTTCCAGCAGATCGCGGCGGGAAAGCTCCGCCTCTGAACTGCCGGCTCCAGCATTCCCGCACCACCGCGTCGTTGTTGTACGAGCTCCGCTGTTTCGGAGGTGGCGTCGCGGCCCTTGAGCGCACTTGGCCCGGAACTTGAGTGGAGCCCCGCAACGCTCTTTCGAAGCCGGCATTCGTGCCGAAAGCATACAGGCGCCCCGCTGCACCTGGCCGCTGTGGAGATCCGCTCGCGATGTCGCTGCTGTCGTTCCGGCCGAACTCGAGCTCCGCTGCATTCGGTTCGGACCGGAGCGCCGCCAAATCCGGGCGGTTCCAGGCAACCGACATCCCGCCCAGTGAAACGTCGTTGGTTTTCGCACCGACGCCCGAGTGCCACCTCCTGGTCGAGGCTCTCTGCCCAGAGGGCGCCGCCTTGCACCGCGAGGCTTGGGCCGATCTCGTGTCGCGAAGCCTCGAACCGAACGTCTTCTTGGAGCCCTCGTTCGCCCTGACAGCCGCGCAGCATTTCGCCCCGGCACAGCGGCCGATCTTCATCATGGTGTGGGCGCTGCAGGCCAGCGGCGGTCGTGACCTCCTGGCCGTGTGCCCGTTGATCCGCTCGCACCACCCGTTGAGGCGGAAGGTGGCCGTATGGTTCCATGATCTGTCGACGCTCGGTGCGCCGCTGCTCGACCGGCAATATGCCGCGGTCGCCGTGCAGGCCGTGTTAGCCTGGATCGCACGGCGTCTACCCGGCTGCGGGGCGCTCTTGCTCCATGCGATTCCGGCCGAAGGGCCGACTGCTCAGGTACTGGGCGCGGTCGCCCACTCGACGGGGCGCCGGATCCATCTGCTCGACCGCCGGCAACGCGCCGCGCTGAGGACCGGACAAGGGCGGGAGCGGTCGGGTCTTGGCGCCGTTTCACGCAAAAGGGCCAAGGAACTGGGCCGACAGCACAGGCGGCTCGCCGAACACGGAGATGTGCAATACAGGAGCGCGCGGGGCGGCCAAGACCTGCGCGATGCCGTAGAGCATTTCTTGCTGTTGGAAGCCAAAGGATGGAAGGGGGCGCAGGGTACGGCGCTGCTGATGGACGCATCTCGCGCTACTTTTGCCCGGACGATGACGCGTCTTCTCGCCCGCGAGGGCAAATGCCGGGTCGACAGCTTGACCCTGAACGGCGTTCCGGTGGCGAGCGGTATTCTTCTATCGAGCGGCGGGCAGGACTTCTTCTGGAAGATGGCCTACGCGGAGGAGTTCGCATCCCTGTCGCCCGGCGTCCAGTTCGTCCTCGGTTTGACGGAGGCGCAGCGCCTCAACCCCGGCGTCGATGTGACCGATTCCTGCGCGGTCCCCGACCATCCGATGATCGATCGATTGTGGCTCGACCGCCTGGCCGTCGTCGACACACTCGTGGCGGTGATGCCCGGTGCTTCAGCGCGATTCGGAGGCATCGTGGCAGGCGAACTACGTCGCCGGCGTACCAAGGCGTGGGTGAAACGCATGGTCGGCGGCTTGCGGGCCATGCGAGATCGTCGGAGGAGCCGCGATTCGGGTTGAGTGGAGACAACCGGTCCGTCTCGGCTTGCACAGGCCGCCATAGCCGGCCTTTTCCACATTCTCCCACGCTTGCGCCATAGGAACCCCTATGTTACCTCACGGCGGAGTAGCCGTTCCGGTGTTGCTGCAACAGCGGCTCTCCATGATATGCCATGGAGCCGGGGGAGAGTTCGGGATTGCGGGTCGGTGCGGCTCCGGACCGGACCGAGCCGAAATCGTCGAGGGTTGAGCGCCGTGGCCGATGCTGAGAACATCGTATCGGGGATGGCAGGCCGTTACGCCTCCGCCCTTTTTTCGCTTGCCAAGGAAAGCAGATCGATCGACGCCGTTGCGGCCGACCTGAGGAAGTTTTCGGACCTCGTCGCCGCCAATCCCGATCTGCAGTTGCTGGTCAGAAGTCCCGTATTCAGCGCCGAAGACCAGGCCCGTGCCTTGAGCAAGATCCTGGAGGCGGTCGGCATCGGCGGCCTGGCAGCAAGGTTCCTGCAGCTTGTCGCGTCCAAGCGACGGCTTTTCGCTGTCCGGACCATGATCGCCGATTTTCTGGCGCTGGACGATGCGGACAAGGGCGTGTCCCGTGCCCAGGTCACCGTGGCCGAGCCTCTTGGGGATCATCACCTCGATGCGCTGAAGCAGGCGCTCGGGGAAGTGACCCGTGGCAAGACGGTCAAGCTCGACCTGAAGGTCGACCCTGCCATTCTTGGAGGTCTCGTGGTGCGGCTCGGCAGCCGCATGGTCGACGGATCTTTGAAAACCAAGCTCAATTCCATTCGAACACGCATGAAAGAGGTCGGCTGATGGATATCCGCGCCGCTGAGATTTCCGACATCCTGAAACGCGAAATCCAGAATTTTGGTACCGAAGCCGAAGTCACCGAAGTCGGCCAGGTCCTGTCGGTCGGCGACGGCATCGCGCGCGTTTACGGGCTCGACAACGTCCAGGCGGGCGAGATGGTCGAGTTCGAGTCGGGCGTGCGGGGAATGGCGCTGAACCTCGAAGCCGACAACGTCGGCATCGTCATCTTCGGCAGCGACCGTGAAATCGGCGAGGGCCAGACGGTCAAGCGGACCGGCGCCATCGTGGACGTGCCCGTCGGCAAGGAAATGCTCGGCAGGGTCGTCGACGCGCTCGGCAACCCGATCGATGGGAAGGGCCCGATCCGGGCCGAAGGCCGTGCCCGCGTCGATGTGAAGGCACCCGGCATCATTCCGCGCAAGTCGGTGCACGAGCCGATGGCGACCGGGCTGAAGGCCATCGACGCCTTGATCCCGATCGGCCGCGGCCAGCGCGAGCTCATCATCGGGGACCGCCAGACCGGCAAGACGGCGGTGGCGCTCGACGCCATCTTGAACCAGAAGCCGCTGAACCAGGGCACCGACGAGAGCCTGAAGCTCTATTGCGTCTATGTCGCGATCGGCCAGAAGCGCTCGACCGTGGCCCAATTCGTCAAGGTGCTGGAAGAGCAGGGTGCGCTCGACTATTCGATCATTGTCGCGGCGACCGCTTCCGACCCGGCGCCGATGCAGTTCCTGGCGCCGTTTTCGGGCTGCGCCATGGGCGAGTATTTCCGCGACAACGCCATGCACGCGCTGATCATCTATGACGATCTGTCCAAGCAGGCCGTCGCCTATCGCCAGATGTCGCTGCTGCTGCGCCGCCCGCCGGGCCGCGAGGCCTATCCGGGCGACGTGTTCTATCTTCATTCGCGCCTGCTCGAGCGCGCCGCAAAGCTCAACGACGAACGCGGCAACGGTTCGCTCACGGCCTTGCCGATCATCGAGACCCAGGCCAACGACGTGTCGGCCTATATCCCGACCAACGTGATTTCGATCACGGACGGCCAGATCTTTCTCGAAACCGATCTGTTCTACCAGGGCATACGCCCGGCCGTGAACGTCGGCCTGTCGGTGTCGCGCGTCGGCTCCTCGGCCCAGACCAAGGCCATGAAGAAGGTCGCCGGTCGCATCAAGGGCGAACTCGCGCAGTATCGCGAAATGGCGGCTTTCGCGCAGTTCGGTTCCGATCTCGACGCGACCACCCAGCGCCTGCTGAACCGCGGGTCGCGTCTGACCGAACTCTTGAAGCAGCCGCAGTTTTCGCCGCTGAGGATGGAAGAGCAGGTCTGCGTGATCTATGCGGGCGTGAACGGTTACCTCGATGCGCTGCCGGTCAACCGCGTCCGCGCCTTCGAAGACGGTCTCCTCGCTCTGTTGCGCACGAGCCATTCCGACGTGCTCGAGGACATCCGCGTCTCGAAGGACCTCAGCGATCAGACCGCCGGGAAGCTCAAGACCATCGTCGAGGGCCACGCCAAGTCTTTCGCTTAATCTCCCCTTCATCGGAAACGAGCGCAACACATGCCTTCGCTGAAGGACCTGCGAAACCGGATCGCTTCGGTCAAGTCGACCCAGAAGATCACCAAAGCCATGCAGATGGTCGCAGCTGCGAAGCTGCGGCGCGCCCAGACGGCGGCGGAAGCGGCGCGGCCCTATGCAGAACGCATGGAAAGAGTGCTCGCCAATCTGGCGCGTGGCATC
>JBBPYT010000026.1:0-10102 GCA_038199665.1 Hyphomicrobiales bacterium | reverse complement strand
CTTTCGTCGGCGTATCGGGCATCACCGGCGAGGGTCTGTTCGACTTTTCATTCGAAGATACGGAACTGAAGCGGGTCTACCTCCGCCGGTCCACCCGCAAGATCGTGCTGTGCGATTCCTCGAAGTTCCGGCGAATGTCGCTCGTGCGCGTGTCCGGTTTCGAGGACATCGACGTGTTGGTGACCGACGCGCCCCCGCCTGCCGAGATCGCCGCGGCACTCGAGAAGGCCGGCGCTGCCGTGCACATCGCAACGTCATCCGCCGGCTCGGCCGGTTAGCCCCCAAACAGGAGCTGTTCCATGGTGTTCGACTTCTTCGGCGCGAGGAAAAAATGCGTCATCGCCATGGCCCATATCGGCGCGCTGCCGGGGTCGCCGTTGTATGACACCAAGGGAGGCGTCGCCAAGCTGGTCGAGGATGTCGCCATGGACATCGAAAAGCTGCAGACGGGCGGCGTCGACGCCATCATGTTCGGCAACGAGAACGACCGTCCCTATGTGTTCAAGGCGCCTCCCGCAGGCATTGCGGCCATGACGGCGGTGGTGCAGGCGCTGAAGCCCATGCTCAAAGTGCCGTTCGGCACCAATTATCTTTGGGACCCGACCGCCAGCGTGGCGATCGGGGCCGTAACGGGGGCAAGCTTCGTTCGTGAGATCTTCACCGGGCTCTTCGCATCCGACATGGGCCTTTGGCAGCCGGACTGCGCGGCAGCTTCCCGGCTCAGGACCCAGCTCGGCCGCCCCGACATGAAGCTGCTGTTCAACATCAATGCGGAGTTCGCCTATTCGCTCGACCAGCGCCCCATCGAACTGCGCGCCAAGAGTGCGGTCTTTTCATCCCTGGCGGATGCCATTCTGGTGTCCGGGCCACTGACCGGGCAGCCCGCCGATGCCAGCGACCTGCGCAAGGTCTGCGAGACCGTCCGCGACGTGCCGGTCTTCGCCAATACGGGCGTGAACATCGACAACGTCGGAGATGTGCTGTCGATCGCCAGCGGCGTTGTGATCGGCACGCACTTCAAGGTGGACGGCAACACCTGGAACCCGGTCGATGCGGGCCGGGTGGAGCGCTTCATGGACGCCGTGAACCGCCTGCGCTGAGCGAAGGGGGCCAAATCCTGTGGCCGATGGAATTAGGGTAACTCCGGTCCCTCCGTTCAGACGCGAAGTTCCGCCAGGTAGGGATTGAGGGCGCGGCTTTCCGAATAGGCCTCGGTTCCGAGGTCGGCCACCAGCAGGCGGACCTCGTCGGCCGAAGCTCGAGCCAGGTCTTCGCCGTCCGGAGCGACGATCACGGAGCGGCCGGCGTAGCTCATCTGCCCGTCATGGCCGACGAGGTCCGCATAGGCGATGAACAGCTGATTTTCGAAAGCCCGGACCGGTACGATCCGCTCGGCCACGAAGACCGAACTCGGCAGATCCGGCAACGCCGTCGGCACCGCGATCACGTCGGCTCCGGCGAGAGCGAGCCGCCTGACGTGTTCGGGGAATTCGACATCGAAGCAGATCAACATTCCGACCGTCATGCTCTCTAAGCGAAACGTCGTGGCTTCGATCTTGCCTGGGGCGAAGTGGGTGCGCTCGTAGGATTCGTAGAGTTGGGCCTTGCGATAGACGACCGGCGCCTCGCCCGCACGCAGCGCGGCAGCAGAGTTGTACAGGGCACGGTCGGCACCGCGTTCCGCGAAGCCTACCACGAGCGCGACGCCGGTGCGCTCGACGGTGGCCTGCAACCGCGTCAGGCTCGTGCCGTCCCGAGGTTCGGCAAGCTGCGCGAAAGCCTCCCCGGCGCCGTATCCCTGGACCGCCAACTCGGGCGCGACCAGAAGATCCGCTCCGCTCGCGGCGGCTTGGGCCAGAGCCTCCTCGATCCGCTCAAGGTTGGCCGAAACGGCGCCCGCTCGAGCCTGCATTTGAAGGACGGCGGTGCGCATCATTTTCCCATATCCCCATAGGCGCCGAGCAGACGCGGCAGGTTGCCAAAACGCGCGACGAGGCCGAACACAAGGGCCGCGACACACACGAACACTACGGTCACGGCCGCCATGGTGGGCGTGTAGCCGTAACGCAGCGAGTTGAAGATCTTGATCGGCAGGGTTTCGAGCGTGAAGCCCGCAACCATGTAGGCGATGATGTACTCGTTAAGCGACAGCACGAAGGCGAACGCATATCCGGACACGATATAGGGGACCATCAGCGGCAGCATAACGGTGCGCAGGAGCTGGCGATCGGTGGCTCCCATGGTGGCGCCGGCCTCGAGGACCTCGCGCTCGATCGAGCCGAAGCCCGTCGATAAAGTGACGAGAGGCAGCGCAACGAGGAAGATCGCGTGACTGACCACCACGGTCCAGGGCTGGCCGTAGACCCCGAGGGTGGCCCAGAAGGACAGAAAGCCCAGGGCCGTGATGACCGGCGGCAGGATGAATGGCGCGAGCCCGAGCGCCCGCACGATCTCGGCCCAAGGGGCGATGCGGCGCCACAGGAACCAGGCGATCGGCAGCGCGATCAGCACGGCGCCCGCCGCGGCGAGCGTAGCCACGGCAAGGGAGGCGAAGAGCGCGCCTCGCCAGCCCGGATCGGTGACGATGGCGCCGTACCAGCCGAGAGAGAAGCCGTGCGGAGGGAAGTACAGCACCTGCTCGCCATTCACCGAAACGCCCGCCAGCACCACGATGGGCCCCGCGAGCAGCAGGGCGATGATCGCCATGAACAGGCGCGAGACAAGGCGCTGCACTAGGCCAGCTCCTTCTGCCGGCCGACAAGTGTCGCAATACCGATGAGGCCGAGACACGCGAGCACCAGAAACACCGCCATCGCGGCCGCGAACGGCAGGTTGGACTGATACACGGCCTGATCGGTCACCAGCACCGAAATCGTCCAGTGCTGCGGCTGCCCGAGCATTTGCGGCAGGAGGTAGCTTCCGAGCGCGAAAACGAAGACCAGGATCAAGG
Source organism: Hyphomicrobiales bacterium (assembly GCA_038199665.1). Lineage (GTDB taxonomy): Bacteria > Pseudomonadota > Alphaproteobacteria > Rhizobiales > Beijerinckiaceae > Lichenihabitans. The sequence continues at coordinate 7,152 of JBBPYT010000026.1, read as the reverse complement.
TTGCCCCGACGGCGTGGCGGAGCGCCGGGAGCACGACGGTCAGAAAGGCCCGGACCGGCGATGCGCCGAGCGTCCGCGAAGCCTCGGCCAAGGCGGGGTCGAGCCGCACCACGGCCGGGTAGAGGATCAGCACCGCATAGGGAAACGCCTGATAGACCATCCCGGTGAGAACCGCCCCGAAGGACGGCGACAGCGACACCGGCCGCGCCATTGCGCCGAGGAAGGCCAGAATGTTGCTGATTCCGGCCGTCCTCGAAAACAGCGTCGCCCAGGCGAAGCCGATGATCACCTCGGACAGCGACAGCACCGCCAGGAGGGCGACCAGCCAGGCAACCTGGGCGCGGCCGCGCAAGGCCGCCAGCTGCACCGTGAACGGAAGCGCGATCGACACCGCGATCAATGCCACCAGGGCCGCCAGTCCCATCGAGAAGCCCAGGACCCGGCCGAAGAAGGCCGACAGGAACCGGGCGTAGTTGTCGAAGACGAAGTCCGGTGTGTAGAAGCCGCCCTGGACGCGCTTGAAGAAGCTGATCGCCACCATGATGCCGAAGGGCATCACGAAAAATATGGCGAGCACTGCCGTCGGCACCGCGACGGGGAGGTAGTCGGCAAGTGCCCGCGGTCGTTCCCGTTTCATGACGGCAGGACCAGGACTCCGCCAGGCGCAACCGTGAGCCCGACCTTGTCGCCGGCCTGCACGGGCGACCAAGCATCGGGCGACGCGACAACGATGTAGGATTGATCCCCTGCGGACACGAAGGTTTCGACGCTGGCCCCGAGGTCGCGCACGAAGGACACTGTTCCGACGATCGTCCCACGGTCCGGGCGCACCAGCGCCAGGCTCTCCGGACGGATCGACACGATTCCCTCGCCCGCGATGTCCGCCCTGGGGAGCTGTCCGCCTTCACAGAGCAGCACCTCTCCCTTGCGGCGAACCTTGATCAGATTGGTGGTGCCGATGAAGTCGGCCACGAAAGCATCGGCGGGCCGGCGGTAGACCTCCGTCGGGGACGCCGCCTGACGGATGCGTCCGCCGTTCATGACGACGACGAGGTCGCCCATGGTCATGGCTTCGCGCTGGTCATGCGTGACCACGATCGTGGTGATGCCGAGCCGTCGCTGCAGTTCGCGCAATTCCACCTGCATGGCTTCGCGAAGCTTCGCGTCGAGCGCGGAAAGCGGCTCGTCCAGCAGGAACAGGGACGGCTCCACGGCGAGCGCGCGTGCGATCGCAACCCGCTGCCGTTGCCCGCCGGAGAGCTTGGACACCGCCCGGTGTTCGAATCCCTTCAGCCGCACGAGGTCCACCAACTCGCCAACGCGCGCCTCCAAGCGCTCGCGCGGCACGTTCCGGAGCTTGAGCGGATAGGCAATGTTGCCGGCCACGTCGAGATGCTGGAACAGCGCCAGAGATTGGAACACCATGCCGAAATCGCGACGGTGGGTCGGTACGTGCGTCAGATCCCTTCCGTCGAGGCGCAGGCTGCCGGAAGTCGGCTCCTCGAGCCCGGCGATCATCCGCAACAGCGTGGTCTTGCCGCAGCCCGATGGCCCGAGAAGACACACGAAGGTGCCTGCCTTGATGGTGAGATCCACATGGTCGACAGCGTTGACGGCACCAAAGGTCCGGGTCAGGCCTTCGAGAACGAGATCGGGCATCGAACCACGAGTCCTCCGTAAAGCGCAACGAGACGGCCGTCCGGCCGCCTCGTCTTTCAGCAGCCGAGCTTCAGCCGACGATTAGCTCGGTCCAACGCTCGTTCAGCCAGTCCGATTTGGCTTGGTAGAGGTCGTAGCGGGGAATGATCGGCGGAACGTCGGAGGACACGGAAGCGAATTCCTCCGGCGTGAGGTCGAGCAACTCGCGCTTGACGGTCGGCGATGTACCGACGTTGCGCGACATCAGGGCCTGGGTCGACGGCAAGCAGCAGAAATCCATGAAGACATGCGCCTCCTCGAGCTTCTTGGAGGCTTTCGACACCGCCCAGGCGCCGGAGTCGTTGACGCCGCCTTCCTTGGGAAAGGTCGAACGGACCGGAAAGCCTTTCGAGGCGGCCAGCCCGGTAACGTCGTGATAATACTGGCCCATCGGGATTTCGCCCGATTTCAGGGCCTGTTCGAACTGCGCTTCGTCGCGGTACCAGAGCTGCACGTTCGGCTTCACCTCGGCGAGCTTCTTGAAGGCGGCGAGGATGCCGTCGTCCGTATCGAGCGCCTTGGTGCCCCCCATGAAGGTCGTCGCCGTTATTTCGAGAAGAAAGGAGTTCGAGACCAGCGCGAGGAGGCCGATTTTGCCGGCATTTGCCGGATCCCACAAAGCCGCCCAGGAGGTCGGCGCTTGCGGATAGGCCTTCGTATTGGTCACGAGATTGATGTACCACGTGACCGCGCCGATGCCGCACACGCGGCCATCCGGATACTTGTTGATGTAGTGCGGAATGACGTTGCCGGCGTTCTTCAGGCTGGACAGGTCCAGCGGCGCCCAAAGCTCGGAGGTTTGTCCCTTCAGCATGGCGACCTGAGACATCATCGAAACATCGGCCGGAGCCTGTCCGGCGCGCGCCGCCTGGTCGAGCTGCACGAGCCAGGTTTCTCCGGTAGGCTCGGCGACGGAGTCCACGGCGATGCCGGACGCCTTGGTGAAGGCCGGAAAGATGTTCTTGTCGAAGGAGTCTTTGAAAAAACCGCCGTAGACTCCGACTTTCAGCGAACGCCCTTGCGCACGCACGATTGCCGGCATTGCCAACAAAGCGGTGCCGGCGGCAGCGCCCTTCAGGACTGTGCGCCTGTCAATTGATCTGTTCATTTTTGTTCCCTCCCTTGTACACCAGGTCTGCGCCTGGACGATTCTTCAAGCAAGCGACGCCAGCCGCGCCCCGACCGCGGCGAGCCGGTCGTCGTCGACGTTGGCGAAAGCGACACGAAGATGCCGCTCCTGACCCGGACCGAAGAAGCTGCCCGGCAGAGTGAGCACCCCGACCTCGCTCGCCAATTTTTCGGCGACCACGTCGCACGCATTGTCGAACGGATGGCGCACGTAGGCAAAATAGGCACCAATGGCCGAGATCGACCACCCGGGCGAACATGCGATGATTTCGCGGAAGGTCGCCGCGCGGGCATTGATCCGGCTACGGGTCGCTTGGCGCCAGTCGCCAGTGCCCGCCACCGCCCAGGCGACCGCCGCCTGAGCGGCGCGCGGCGGACAGATCATCAGGCAGTCGAGCACCTTGGCCAGTTCGCCGATCATCGCCGGCGCGGCGATCACGGCACCGAGCCTGTGACCGGGAATGGCATAGCTCTTCGAGAACGAATAAAGCTGCAGGAGACGGCCGCGCCATCCGGGCGTCGCGAGAAGATCGTGCGGGCTCGTTTGCCCGGCCGGCAGAAAGTCCCGGTAGGTCTCGTCGAGCACGAGCGCCACGCCGGCATCCCTCGCGAGATCCGCGAACTCGGCCAGAACCGAAGGCGGATAGACGGCGCCGGTCGGATTGTTCGGCGTCACCAGCACGATGGCGCGGGTCTTCGGCCCGAGAAGCGCCCGCGCATTCTCCGCCTGGGGCACGAAGCCGTGCTGCTCGAGGCAAGGCAGGAGCCGCGTCACTACCCCCAACATGTCGAGCGTCATCTTGTGATTGAAGTACCAGGGCGTCGGCAGGATGATCTCGTCGCCCGCTTTGGCGAGGGCCATCATGGCGACGAAGAAGCCTTGGTTGCAGCCGGCCGTAATGGCGACGTCGTCGGTGGTGATATCGGCGCCGTAAATCGCCCTCACGTCGCCGGCCAGCGCATCGCGCAAAACAGAATCGCCGAGGATCGGTCCGTAGGTCGCGCTTTCCGGGGTGCCGGCGGAGGCGGATATGCGCGCCAGCAATTCGGCGGGCGGCGCGGTCCCCGGCACCGCTTGCGCCAGATTGATCAGCTCTCCATAGGTTCCCTCATATCGGTCGACCCACCGCTGCGCGGCCGGAATGGGGGGAACGTCCGTGCCGACGAGCAGCGGGTTCAGACTTGGCGGATTCATCTCCTGCCGTCGCTCTCGTCGAGGTAAGCGTCGATCAACTGCCGATACCGGACCGCGCCGAAGCTTGCAAAGTGCCCACCGTGAACGATCGACGGGTCGATCTCGGCTCGGAGCCGCTGCATCGTGCGCCGGTACACCGCGATGTCCGAATGGTAGCAGGTATCGACAAGCGGCCCGTCGTAGACGACATCCTGGGCGAAGAAAATGCCGGTGCGCTCCTCCAGGAGAGAAACATGGCCGGGCGAATGGCCGGGGGTGTGTAAAACGGTCAATGTTCGGTCGCCGAGATCGATGCGGTCGCCGTCACGGACGAGCCCGCTCGCGGGGGCCGGAGGGAACCGATGCGACGCGGCGTTCCAGCCTTCCGGCGGAGCGATGAACATGTCGCCGTCCCGGTCGCCGCCCGAATATTTCTGAAAGAGGATTTCAGCCGGTGTCGGACGCGCCAGGATGTCGGCCTCGGCCGGATGGACCAGGCGCTCCTCGAACTCGGTTGCCGACCCGATATGGTCCCAATGCGTATGGCTGACGAGCAGTGTCAGCGGACGGCCGTTCAAGGCCGGCACATGAGGGCGAAGCGGCACCGCGCCAAGTCCGGAATCGATCAGGAGGTCGCGATCGCGGCCATGGATCAGCCACATATTGCAGCGGAAGAACGGCGGCATCCACGGCTCATGCACCAGCGTGACCGCGTCGGCGAACGCGATCGTCTCGTACCATTGGTCCGGGCGGATGTTTCTGGCTGTCATCGACCCTGACTTTAAAAAGGTAAGATCATGGAGTGGCAAGCAGTTTTTCGGTGTGGATCGGCTCGTCAGGAGGCTTGAGCTCGGCTGCGGGCCTTGCCGGGAGGGGTGAAGCCGCAACGGAGAACCAAGGCCATTCGGATTCTGGCCTAGCGCCCCTCTCAACCGTTCCAGATTTCGGGCTGCACGGCCCGATGTTCGGCGGCGGCGCGGTAGGCCGCCTCGACCAGCGCGAAAGTCTTCAGGTTGTCGGCCCCGCTCGTTTCGGCCTCGCGCCCATCCCGCCAAGCCGCGACGATGGCGCGTTGCGTGTTCAGCACGCTTTCCTGTGCCGTATGCCAGGGCTCGCTCGTCCAAGGCAACAGTGCCGAGGCGATCGAGCTTTCGCTCGCGCTCCCCTCCGCGGTGACCACCATGCGGAAGTCCTCGTGGACCTTGATCGCGCCTTTCTGGCCCTCAATGGTCAGCAGCGTTTGCGGAAAGGGGTCGGGGATCTGCTTGGCCTCATAGGTACACTCGACGAGACTGACGCCGCCGGACCTGTGGCGCAGCATCATCGTGGCTGTGTCTTCGCCGCGGTTCTTCGCGTTCCGCCTCTGCGTTTCGCAGGACAGGTGAGCGACCTCGCCCATGAAGACGCGGGCGAGGTCGAGAACGTGGATGCCGACGTCGAGGATCGCCAGCCGGGGCTCGTCATGGAAATAGGGCTGCGTCGCGTAGACGTCGTAGCCGGTGCGAAACGCGATCCTGGCCCAGGTCGGGTTGCCGATCGCGCCAGACGCCAGGACCTGGCGGACTCGCCTCATCGGCGTTTGAAAGCGGAAATTCTCGTGCACCGCCAGCGGCACCTTCGCGTCTCGGGCCGCCTCGACCATGCGAAGGCAGCTCTCCCAGTCCGGCCCGAAGGGTTTTTGGACGATCGTGCGTACGCCATGGCGGAGCGCGAGCGCAACCAGCTCTTCGTGCGTGGCCATCTGGGTCGCGATATCGACGAAATCGAGTTTCTCCTGCGCGAAGAGCGCAGCCGCGTCGGCGTACACCTTGCCGATCCCGAAGCTCGCCGCCGCAGCCTCCGCCTTGCCGGGGTCGCGATCGCAAACGGCGACGAGTTCGACGCCGTCGCGCCGCATGTCGCGCCAGGCATTGAGGTGGTTCTGGGCGAAGAAGCCGCAACCGATCAGCGCGCCGCGCATTCGTCAGCCTGCGACGATCGTGTTGTGCACGGCATGGCGATGCGGCCGGCCTCGATCTTGGGTAGCTTGGCGAAAAGGCACGGCGTTGTCGGCATCTTGGCGTTCGGGTTTTCTTCCGCGTGGCCTAGTTTCCTCGAAACGAAGCTTGCCCGCAAGGCCGCCCGGGAGGCGCCGGAAGCCGATCTCCCGCGCCCCCAAGGCAGTTCTCCGATACCCATCGGGAAAGACGCGACAGAGCGGATTTGACCGTGTTGCTTTCCCTGGACCCCGGCAGGTCCGGACCTCAACAAGGCGGATCTCAAGGAGACACAGCAGCACCGGCCACCGGAATGAGACGGAGAGGCTCTTCAATGCCGGATCTGCCAAAGTCCTGCCCCCTCGCCAAGGTAGCAAACCGCCCTCCCCTGGCCAGGAGTTCGTCAAAGCTCCCTTGCTCGACGATCCGTCCTTCGTGAAACACCAAAACCCGATGAGCGCGCCGCACGGTCGAGAGTCGGTGCGCAATGATGAAGGTCGTGCGGCCGGTCGCAGCCGCATCGATGGCCTCCTGCACGGCGCGCTCGGTGACGACATCGAGCGCGCTGGTGGCTTCGTCGAGCAGCAGGATCGGCGGGTCTTTCAGCAGCACGCGCGCAATGGCGAGCCGCTGGCGCTCGCCGCCGGAGAGCGAACGGCCGTGCTCGCCCAGGATGGTGGCCAGACCTTCGGGCTGGCGTGCCACGAAATCTTTGGCCTGCGCTCTCTCCAGCGCCGCCGCGACCTCGGCCGGAGCGGCGTCCGGCTTGCCGACCCGGAGATTGTCCTCGATCGAACGCGCGAACAGCATGGGCTCCTGGAATACTACGCCGATGTTTCGGCGCAATCCGGCGAGCGTCATGGCGCGGAGGTCGATGCCGTCAATGCTGACGCAACCGCGGCTTGGGTCGAAGACGCGGTGCAGCAGCCCCAGGGTCGTCGATTTTCCCGAGCCGGTCTCGCCGACGAGCGCGATCGTCTCGCCGGCCGCGACCTCGATCGCGATGTCGCGCACGGCGTCACGCCGACCGTCGTAGGAATACGCGACATTCTCGAAGACGACGCGTCCCGCGAGGCGCCCCGGGTCTTTGGCGCCGTCAGAGTCCCGGACGGCCGGAACAGTGTCGAGCACACCAAAGAAGTCGGCGAGCTTCGGGGCCTGCAGGAAAAGGGCGTT
>JBBPYT010000025.1:0-18426 GCA_038199665.1 Hyphomicrobiales bacterium | reverse complement strand
CGACGGTGATGGAGGCCTGCTGATTGTCGGAGGCGAGGACCTCCTGCTGCGGGGTTTCGAGATCGAGGATGCGGTTGTCGATATAGACGACGCTCTCGAAGAAGGGGATTTTCGTGTGCAGACCCGGCGTGGTCACGACCCCGACCGGTTCGCCGAAATAGAGCACGAGCGCCTGCTCGACCTGATTGACCGTGTAGACGGCCCCGCTCGCGATGAACAGCGCGACCACGATCACGGCAGCAGCCACGTAAGCACCTGGCCTCATGGCTTGGCTCCCGGAGCGGCGTTGAGCGTCGGGACCGAACCCAAGGGCAGAATGGGCACGACGCCCTGGCCGCGATCGTCCAGGATGGTCTTGTCGGCACCCGCCAGCACGGCTTCCATGGTCTCGATATACATGCGCTGCCGCGTGATGTCGGGCGCATTCTTGTACTGGGCATAGACCTGGTCGAAGCGCGATGCCTGACCCTGGGCTTCCTGAACGGTCTGCTCCTTGTAGCCCTGCGCTTCCTGGACGATGCGGGCCGCACCGCCCCTCGCCTCGGGGACGACCCGGTTGGCATAGGCTTCCGCCTCGTTGCGCTGGCGCTGCAGATCCTGCTGCGCCGCAGTCACATCGCGGAACGCGGCGATGACCTGCGCGGGCGGATCGACCGACAAGAGCTGCACCTGCAGGATCAGCACGCCCGCGTGATATTCGTTGAGCACCTTCTGGATCAGGTCCTGCACCGCGGGCTCGATCACCTTGCGCTCGGAAGTCAGGATTTTCTGGATTTGCGACCGGCCGATCACCTCGCGCATGGAACTTTCCGAAACGGCCTTCACGGTTTCGTTCGGGTTGCGGAGATTGAAGGCGTAATGTTCGGGATGTTCGGGGTCGATCTGCCAGATGACGCGGAATTTCACGTCGGCGATGTTTTCGTCGCCCGTCAGCATCAGGCTTTCTTCGGGCACGTCGGTGCCGACCTGCACGCCGGGTCGGCGCGCATCCTCGTGCGACACCGAGCCGACGTCGATAGCGTTCCGATCCGTTACGGCAAGCTTGTCGACCTCGCCGATCGGGTAGGGCAGATTGTAGTTCAGGCCGGCCGTGGTTTTGCCCGTATAGCGGCCGAAGATCAGGTTAATGCCGACCTCATTCGGGCTGACGGTGTAGAAGCCGCTCAGCAACCACAGCAAAATGACGACCAGCACCACGCCAAGGAGGCCAAGGCTGCCCATCCCGCCCGACGGCATCAGCCCGCGCAGGCGATCCTGGCCGCGGCGCAGCAGATCCTCGAGATCGGGCTGGGTCGGACCTTGAGGCCCCTGCCCCCACGGTCCAGGATTGGTGGGCTTCCACGGTCCGCCGCCGCCGCCGCCTTGATTGGTCCAGGGCATGAAAGTCCTCGTGATCAGCCACTAGGGCCGCACCGTCATATAAGGGAGAGCGTGCGGCGCCGCAATCGAAGCGCCCACGAACGAGACTCGCCATCCTGGCTCACCGGCGCTCATAGGTGACGAAAGCGAGGGAAGCATCGTCGTTGGAAGCTCGTGGCTGCGATAGGCGCGACACTTCCTGCCATCGGGCGGGGTCGATCGCCGGAAAGAACGTATCGGCCTCGGGCGCCAGATCGACTTCGGTCACGTACAGCCGCCTCGCCCTGCCGATCAGGGCCCGGTACAGCGTGGCGCCGCCTGCGACCATGATCTCCTCGGCGCCGAGCTTGGTGGCCAGCGCCTCTGCGTGTACGATCGCCGAGTCCGGATCGGCGGCTACGGCTACCTCCGGTGAAGGCCTGAACCCGGGATTGCCCGACACGACCACGAGCGCCCGTCCCGCCAGCGGCCGACCGATCGACGCATAGGTCTTCCGCCCCATGATGACCGGCCTGCCCATGGTCAGGGAGCGGAAGTGCCTGAGATCGCTGGGTAGCCGCCATGGCAGGCGGTTGTGTGAACCTATGGCGTTATTGCGGCCGATCGCCACGATGATGGAGAGCGGTTGCGTCACTCCCGTCCCGGCTCGGCCGGAGTGAACGCCCGAACCTGCCCGGTCTCGTGGCCGGCAAGCCGAACCAGCGCCTCGCCGGTGATCCGACAGGTCGTCCACTCGCCGAGCAATTCGGCTCCCTGCGCGCGGTAAAAATCGATCGACGGCGTGTTCCAGTCGAGCACCGAGCATTCCAGGCGGGGAAGGTCCTCGTCGTAGCACCGCCGGGCGAGCGTTTCGAGGAGCGCTTTTCCAAGGCCCTTGCCGCGGAAAGCCTCGCGCACGAACAGATCTTCCAAATAGATGCCGTGGCGCCCCCGGAATGTCGAGAAATTGTAGAACCAGAGGGCGAAGCCGGCCGGCGTTGTGTTCCATTCCGCGATTTCGCAGAACAGTTTCGGGTGCGGTCCGAACAGGGCTGAGGCGATCAGGTCCTGCGTTGAATCGACCGTGTGGGCCAGCTTCTCATAGGCGGCCAGTTCGCCGATGAGGTCGAAGACCAGGCCTATGTCGGTCGGTGTGGCGGGGCGTATTCGGGCGGGTTTCACGGTTTGGAATCCTGGCACAACTGATACGGCAGGACGCGTCCGGTTTCCGCAGCGGCCCGTCGCGGGCCTGCGAAGCCGCTCAGGGCCGCGGGTTGGGAGCCAGCCGCGGGCACCCGTCGCGCTTCGGCGTGGACGCGACGCAAGACCGTCACGTAAACCGCCAGGAGAACAGGTCCGCCCAGCGAAACCTCGACCCCGAGCGCGCCGACCGCGATCCCCAGGGATTGTCCCACGGCGATGCAGAACAGCAGCAGCCCGTACCGCCTTGCCGTCATGGCACGGCTCAGGATCGGCGCGAGCAGCATCAATCCCACCGCAAAGGTCGTCAGATCGTAATCGTAAAAATAGGGGCTGATGAAGGCGCTGGCGGTCGCGCCCATGCCGATCTGAACCCGTGGGTTTTCGGTTGTGCAGATCGTCCGAGCGGTCCAGGCGAGAATGGCGATGGCCACGGCGCCATGCACCGCGATCGCCAGCGCGCTCGGCGCGCCGACGCTGAACAGAAATGCGTAGATCGAAGTCATCCGATGCAGCGGATAGACCCCCACGGCCATGAATTGCCGGACCTCCCCGGTCGCGGCCAGAAAAGCGGAGAAGACGGCAGGCCCGAAGACCGCGATGCTGAGGCCCGTCAGGGCGAGGCCGGTCGAGGCCGCGACGGCCAGCGTCAACCATCGTTTCTGCAGCACCAGCATCAAGGGCAGCATCGGGGCGAGATGCGGCTTGAAGGCCAGACAGCCTATCGCCGACCCCGCCGCAATGGGCCGGCGCCGCAGAAGACAGAGCGCCGCGAGCCCATAGAGGCCCCCGGTCAGAAGACCGTTCTGGCCTGCACGGATGTTGAGCAGAATCGCCGGGGCGGTGGCGAGCATCACGGGCCAGAACCGGCGTCGGCCCAGCCGCTGCATGGGAAGGCAGAAGACCGCCAGAGTGCTCAGCGAGAAGGTCAAATAGGCCAAGCTCCAGGGAAGAGCCGCCAGAGGCGCGACCACGAAGCCGAATGCCGGTGGATAGGACCAGGGCATGAACACGCTGTGCCGGTGCCCTAGAGCGGTTTCAAGCGGCAGCATTGTTGCGGTGCGGTAAGCATCGGCGTAATGCCCCGACCAGATCAACTGGCCCACGAGATGGAACACGTCGAAGTCGGCGATGTCGGGGCGGTGCGGATCCTGGCCGACGGCACTCGTCAAGGACCACAGGCTGACCAACAGGGAGGCTGCAACGGTTGCCACGAAGGCGACCTTCAACGTGGTCCCGACGCGAAGTGAATCGGCCACGGCTTCTTCTCCGAGCGAGCGTAGGGGCGTCAGACGCCGCGACCCGCCTTGCTGTCGAGACGGCGGTGGCGGAACCCTAAAGCACGCCGCCTTAACATGATCTTGCCGACCCGTAGCGTTCTCCGCTTGATGGTCAACCGCATACGACTGTGCCCGCGGTAACGAGAAGGAGGCGTCGTCGGCAGGACGAGGAATGCCCCGGCGAAGGCGCTCGACGCTACACCGCCACGTCGGCTTTGATGGGCGGATGCGGGTCGTATCCCGCCACCTCGAAGTCCTCGATGCGGTAGTCGTCGATGCTCGCCGGGTGTCGAAGAAGCCGCATGTGGGCCCAGCGTCGCGGCTCGCGACCGATCTGCTCCCGGGCCTGTTCGAGATGGTTCAAATAAAGGTGCGCGTCACCGGCGACCCAGACGAACTCGCCGGGAGCGAGCCCGCACTGCTGCGCCAGCATGAGCTGGAGGGCCGAGGCGCCGACCCAATTGAAGGGAGCCCCGAGCAAAACGTCGCAGCTTCTTTGATAAAGGAGCGCGTTCAATCTGCCGTTGCTGGTCGTATGATACTGGTAGAGCAAGTGGCAGGGGGGCAGCGCCATGCGGTCGAGGTCGGCCACGTTCCAGCCATGGAACAGCATGCGCCGGCTTGCCGGATTGATCTTCAGGGTTCGGACGAGCGTCGCGATCTGGTCGTGCACGCGCCCGTCCGGTCCTTCCCAGCGGCGCCACTGCTTCCCGTAGACTGGACCTAGCTCCCCCCAACGCCGGGCGAATTCGTCGTCATCCAGGATACGGTTCTCGAACGCCTCCTGGCTGATCGTCTCGCCGGTGGCCTTGCGGTAGTTGTCGAGCGGCCAGTCGGTCCAGATCCGCACCTTGTCGGCCAGCAAGGCCCGAATGTTGGTTTCGCCCCGCAGAAACCACAGCATTTCCTTGACCGCGGTCTTCCAGAACACGCGCTTGGTGGTCAGGATCGGAACCTGGCCGGCAGAAAGATCAAATCGCGCCAGGACCCCGAACAGAGACAAGGTGCCCACTCCCGTGCGGTCGACCCTGCTGTCCCCGGTTTCGAGAATTTGCGACAGGAGATCCAGGTACTGATGCTCGGGGTGGCGCATGCTGGACTCCGACCCGGGCCGATTGCCGGGTATGCACGTTGCCCGCCGGCCGACGCCGGAGCACCGCACAGCCGCAGTCAACAAATATCATCCCGAAGCGTCAACCGAAACGAATGGCCGATCGGATCTCCGCGCCGCCGGGGACAGGTAGCGCCAAGCACCTCAAGGGATGTTCGGGCCGGCAGAGTTGGGCCGAAAGCCGACAGCGCCTGTTCCATCGCCGGACGTGATTCGGGCCGCGTGGCGGATCGACCTCCTTCGGGAACCCCGGCGCAACGGCCCATTCAGGTCGCGATCGCGCCCTTTCTTCCCAGCCCGTCATGGCTTATATTCATTTTGCCGTCTCACGACGGCTATGGCGATAAACGGACATCGTAATAAACCATTCGGACCCGGGGGCGGTACCCGGCGCCTCCACCCAAGCCCGTCGCTTTGCAGGCGGGCTTCGGCGGGGGCGAAATAGGATCGACGAGGGTGTAAAGGGTGCTCTTTTGCTCGGCATTGTACCACCGTTATCGGGCTAAACTTATAGTTGCCAACGACAACTATGCTCCGGTGGCCGTCGCTGCGTAATGCGGTGAAGGTACTGGGAATCAAGCCCTAGGGGGTTGCACCTCTAGGCGGGGTTCGGAGGCACCTGGCAACAGAAGCCTCCACTTTCCTTTCGTGCTCCCTGTGGATTCGTTCGATGGCCGACCTCATCCGTTACGACCTGCTGGTTCAGGACGCGTTGCGCGGTGTCGTGCGGCAGGTCCTGACCGAGGTCGCGCGCAATGGGCTGCAGGGCGAGCACCACTTCTTCATCACGTTCAAGACCGCGACGCCGGGGCTGCGCTTGTCGAACCGCATGCGGGAGCGCTATCCCGACGAAATGACCATCATCCTCCAGCACCAGTTCTGGGGGCTGTCCGTCACCGATCCCGGTTTTGAGGTGGGGCTGTCCTTCAACAACACGCCCGAGCGGCTGTTCGTGCCTTTTGCCGCGATCACGATGTTCCAGGACCCCTCTGTCAATTTTGGTCTGAAATTCGACGTTCGCGAGGCTGCGGCGCCCTTGCCCGATCCGCAGCACAAGCCTGTCGTTGCCGACGGGCCGAAGGCGGTTTCCGGCAAGCGCTCGCTTGCTGCGGTCGACAGCGACAACGGTGCTCCGCCCGCCGTCACCGAACCCGGGCGCAAACTCGCCGAGAGCAAGCCGGTCGCGGTCAAACCCGTCGAAGCTAAAGGCAAGCCGGCGCAACCCGAAAAGCCAAGGCCCGTGCTCGCCAAAGTGAGCGACCGGGACAACGAGGTGGAGGGCGAGCACAAGGGCGGCGGCACCAAGGTCATTTCGATCGACTCGTTCCGTAAAAAGCCCTGAACTTGAGGCCCTTTGCATGCCGGTGAGGCGCCATGGCTGAACTCTTGAATCTGCGCCGCTTTCGCAAGGCCCAGCAGCGGGCGGAGGACGCAGCCGCGGCCGATCGCAACCGGATCGCATTCGGGCGCAGCCAGCAGGAGCGAGGCGCCGAGAAAGCCGTTGCCGAACACGCGGCGCGTCTCCTCGACGGCCATCTTCGCAACCGGTCTTTGTCGGGCGACTCGGAACCGGACGGCGAACGTGGGTGATCCGGGGACCATCGCAACGGTGAGCAAACGTTCGCTGACCATCGCGGGCCACCGTACCAGCATTTCTTTGGAAGACGCGTTTTGGACCGGCTTGCGGAACATCGCGGGTCGACGACACTCATCGCTGGCGGCGCTCGTGGCCGAGATCGACCGCGCTCGGGGTGCCGCCAACCTCTCTTCCGCGATCAGGATCTTCGTGCTCGAGCAGTCCCGACTCGGCCCCGATCCGGCACAGTGATGCTGCCGCATCGGCATGCCTGCGCCCCATTCGTGACGGCGGAGGCTTCGCCGGTTTGAATGCGCCGGCACCGGCGCACTTCGCACATCGTTCCTTCCCGGTTTCCAGCGGTCCAGAGATCTATGCGTCGAACCGAACATCCCGGCCTCGTGGTCCGGCAAAAGTCTCCCCTCAACCTGGAATTCCAGTTTGCGACTCTGTCGGACTGGCTGACCCCCGTCGACCAGTACTACGTCCGCAGCCATTTTCCCGCTCCCAGTCTTTCCGTCGACAGCTGGCGCCTGCGGGTCGAGGGCGCGGTCGAGAACCCGCTCGCCCTCATGCTTGGCGACATCGGCGCTTTGCCTTCGACCAGCCTGGCCGCCGTCATGGAATGTGCCGGCAACGGGCGGGTCTTCTACGAACCAGCCCGCGAAGGACTGCAGTGGCAGAGCGGCGCGGTGGGCAATGCCGAATGGTCGGGTGTGCTCTTGCGCGATGTGCTGGAGCACGCCGGCGTCAAGCCCGGTGCGCGCGAGGTCATCCTGGTCGGCGCGGACCGCGGCATCGTGGACAGGGGCAAGAAAACCGCCTCGCCCGGCCCCATCGCCTTCGCGCGGTCATTGCCCCTCGACAAGGCTTTGTCGGATAGCACATTGCTCGCCACGCACATGAACGGCGAGCCTTTGACGAGCGAGCACGGTTTCCCGCTCCGCGCCATCGTCGGCGGCTGGTTCGGCATGGCCTGGGTGAAATGGATCGACGCGATCCGCGTCGTTGAAAAGCCGTTTCTCGGCTATTGGCAGGCTCGGGATTATTTCCGCTGGGAACGCGGCCTGGGCGAACCCATGCTGGTTCCTCTCTCCCAGATGGAAGTGAAGGCGCAGATCGCCCGTCCGGTGAATGGCGCGGCTGTCCGGGCCGGCGAACCAACCCGGATCTTCGGCGCGGCGTGGGGCGGCGAAACGCCGCTCGCCGAGGTGGAAGTCTGCGCCGGGGACGGCTTGGGTTGGCGACCCACGACGCTGTTGCAACCGGAAACGCGTTACGGCTGGCGTTTCTGGGAATATATGTGGACCCCGCCGCAGCCGGGGACTTTCACCCTGCGGTGCCGTGCCAGAGACGCGGCCGGCAACCTGCAGCCTGAAGTACAGGGCTCGGACTGCGAGGGGTATGTGGCGAACTGGACCGTGCCCGTCGAGGTCAGAGCCGTCGCCGGGGCAGAGGAGGTCACCGGCGACTTCGTGATCTAGTGGGGAGGCCTTCGCGGATCGCGAGGCGTTCGCGGATCGCGAGGCCTTCGCGAGCCGCGCTGCAATAGCCGTCTTCGACGGGAACCTTTCCCGCACGCGACCATCGAACAGCTGCGGCAGGAGGCGAGCATCATGGCTGAGTCGGTCAAGACAATATCCGTCGCCGAAGACGCTGATCTCGTCTCGCGCGCGAAGCGAAAGGACGAAGCGGCCGTCCGGAGCCTCATCCAGCGCTACAATCGAAGGCTTTTTCGTCTTGCCCGCGGGATCGTGCGCGACGACAGCGAGGCTGAGGATGTCGTGCAGGAGGCATACGTCCGAGCCTTCACCAGACTTGCCGAATTCAGAGGAGAGTCGGCCTTTGGCACCTGGCTGGGTCGCATCGTCTTGAACGAGGCCTTGGGCCGAGTGCGGCGCCGACGCAGAGCCGCCGGATGGGTGTCCATCGACGCGCTGGAGCCGAACGGGCGGATTATCCCGTTCCCCCTGACGAGCAAACAACCCGATCCCGAGCGAACCATGGCGCAACACGAGATCCGAACGGTGCTGGAGCGTGCGATCGACGATCTGCCGGAAGCCTTCCGCGCGGTGCTGGTAGCGCGGCTGATCGAGGAAATGAGCGTCGAAGACACCGCCGCGGTTTTTGGGTTGCGCCCTGAAACCGTCAAGACTCGACTGCATCGGGCTCGCCGGCTTCTTCAGCATGCACTTGAAAAACAGATCGGCCCAGTTTTGACCGATGCCTTTCCGTTCGACGGGGCTCGCTGCCGGCGCGTGGCCGATGCCGTCGTGGGCCATCTCGGGCTGCAAAGCTGATTCGGGGAACCTTTCTTCCGATCTCCCATCCAACGGATCGGCATCGGCAAGCCGATGGGAGCGTCAAGGCAAGGAGACGAGCATGTTGCGTTTCAGACGAGGCGGGGTGCTTACCGCACTGTTGCTGGTATCCGGTGCTGCGGCTGCCCAAGACACTGGGAAGCCGACGGATCCGCAAATCGCCTATACGGCGGGCGAGATCGACATCAAGGCTGCCCAACTCGCGTTGAAGAAAGCCAAGAGCAAAGACGTACGGGCCTTCGCCAAGGACATGGTGCGCGACCACACGGCCGTGAACAAGCAGGCGCTGGCGCTCGTCAAGAAACTCAAGGTGAAGCCCGAAGACAACGACACGAGCAGGGCGCTTAACAAGCAGGCGACCGAGAAGCGGGCGGAGCTCGCCAAGCTCAGCGGCGCCGCTTTCGATAAGGCTTATGCCGAGAACGAAGTCGCCTATCACAAGACGGTCGATGACGCCCTGGAGAGTACGTTGATTCCCTCGGCGAGCAACGGCGAGTTGAAGGATCTTCTATCGACCGGGTTGAAGATCTTTCAAGGCCACGAACAGCATGCCGAGGAAATGGCGCAGCAGCTGAAATGAGGTCGCCGCCATGAAGACGGGGTCGGACCCGCGTGCGAGCGTCTTCGTTCGGGCGGCGGCTCTGGCGGTTGCCCTGTTCTTCGAGGTCCAGGCCAGCGCGGGCGAGGTCATAAAGGTGCAGATGAAAGACCTCGCCTTTGCGCCGGCGGCCTTTGCGGCGCATGTCGGCGACACCGTCGAATGGGTCAACAACGATTTCGTCGCGCACACGGCGACCGCACGCAACGGCGACTGGGAGGTGAACATACCCCCCAGGGCGACGCGGCGGCTGCTCGTCAAGCGTCCCGGGACGGTCGAATATTTCTGTCGCTTTCACCCTACCATGAAGGGCGAAGCCACGATCACTGCGCAACCAGCCCAATAGGCAGGGACGGTGCGGCCCAGGGGCCCGCGATCATACGACGACCGGGGATCGGGGCGGCGCAGCCTTGTCCGGAGTCAGGGCCGGGATGCGGAACACGCGAAGGTCCTCGTTGATGCCTTTCAGCTTGGCGAGTAGGGGCTCGACCCTCAGGTGCGCGAGTTCCGCCTGGACCATATCGGCCTCGAAGACATCTTGCGAAAGGTAGATCTCGTCCGCCTCGGCCAGGTCTTGCACCCGGGCTGCGATATTGACCGTCTGACCGAAGTAATCGAGCCGGTCATTCTGCGTGACGGCGATGGCCGCACCGTTATGGATGCCGATCTTGAGCACGAGCTCCTTGCTTGGCTGCCCCTGGTTGAACGAGGCAATGTCCTCGCGCATGGCCAGTGCGGCCCGGACCGCATCCGCGGGCTGCAGGAATGCGGCCATGACGGCGTCGCCGATGGTTTTGATGATGGCGCCATTATGGCGAACCGTCACGTCTTGAAGCCTGTCGAAATGCTGCTGCACGAGCGCAAATGCATTGAGGTCGCCGATTCGATCGTAAAGCGCCGTCGAGCCTTTGAGGTCGGTAAACAGCAGCGCGATATCCGAAATACCGATCCCCTCGCTGGCCCGGATGACCTCGGACCGGAACAGATCGCGGAAGGTTTGCGTCGTCAACAGCCGTTTCCCGGTGAGAAAGGGCACGAATGTTATGGGCGCATGGCCGACCGGATAACCCGGCGGGAGCTGGAATACGGCAAAGGTGCCGCGTTCCCCCGTGATGTTCCGGATGTCGAACACCAGGGGACCCGGTGCCGTCGTTTGCCCGGCATGCTTGCGCACCTTGTCGCCGAACGTCAGGCGAAAGTGGCGCGGCTCCTCATTCCGCGCCCCGGCAATCGAATAGAGAATGGCGGCACGACCCTGCGGACTGACTCCCAGAATGATGCCCTCTTCGGCGTCTACGGAAATGCGGGTGGACTCGCCCGGCGGCAGGTGGCTCACCTCCTTGAGAGCGGCAATTTGCACGTCGACGAAAGCTGTGCCGTCCGGCAGCAGTCCGTCCCGGGTTCCATGATACTCGAAGAAGATTTCGCGAGGCGACAGGAGGTCGGGATGACAAAACCTGATATCGCGGGCCGACGCGCTCACGGTGAAACTGACCATGATGTATTGATCCAACTTCGCTTCGAAATCGGCCTGGCAGATGTAGCAGTGATAATGCCTGTTGACGCCCTTCAGGGTCTGGAAGCTCTCGACGACGCAGGAGCACATAGGACAGACAAGAAGCCAATCCATCTCGAAAAGACCAAGTGCAGTCGCATGCAATAGGAGATCGATCGTTTCGCTCTCCGAGATGTTCTTTTCGCGGGCGAAGTTGAAGGGATTGATCCGGAATAGAGCGGCCTCGTCGGCCGCGCGGATGTGACTCTCCAGCTTGGAAATGACTCTCGGGCTCCACGCCTTCGCCGTCTCCAGCCCGGCCAGCGCCTCGTCCAGAACTTTCTCGTTGACTTGAGGGCTCACGGTGCATCCTCAGCAGGAACAAGCCCATGTCGAGCCCGGCGAAACATAGCACCGCCGGATCGAGAATGCGCGACAGATCGAACGGGCCGACCCGGATGGACGGAATCGGCCCATCACTGCGGACCTAGCCCGGCGCGGCAGTTCGGGGCGGAGCTCGCTCGTCACGGGAGGGCTGGTCTGCCTGCGGTTCCGCGCCTGTCATTCGTAGCCTGAGCCAGTCCAGCGCTCCGGTTGCGGCAGCGGCGCCGGTTGCGAAGACGGCTTGCAGCAGGTAGCCGCCCGTGGGGGCTTCCCAGTCCAGCATTTCGCCGGCAACGAAGGTCCCGGGTCGCCGACGCAACATGAAGCCATGGTCCAATTCGTCGAACACAATGCCGCCCGCGGTCGATATTGCGCGGCCGATCGGCGCGATGCCGACCAGGCGAAGCGGCACCGCATGGACACGCTCGGCCAATCGCGAGGGAGACATGCCTGACAAGGATTCGAACGTGCCGATCGTCGACTCATGCAGCAGGCCGATCTCGACCGGGGAGAGTTTGAGCGCCTTGCTCAAAAACGTCGAAAGCGATTGTTTCTTCGGCCGTGCCCCGATACGGGCCTCGATGTCGGCAGCCCCGAGGTCTGGCCGTAGCCTGATGTGCACCATCGCTTCCCCTCGAGTTTCGATCGCATCGCGCAGCGGAGCGGAGAGGGCGTAGATGCTTCCCCCTTCGAGTCCCGTACGGGTCACGATGGCTTCACCGCGGATCGTCCGGCCGCCATAGGACAGGGCGACCCGCTTCAGCGGCTGGCCCTCGAACCGCGAGCGGAACAGCTCCGACCAGGGAACGACGAAACCGCAATTGCTCGGCCGCAACGGCGCGACCGCGACACCGGCCCCGGTCAGCGGTTCGACCCAGCCGCCATCCGAACCCAATTGGGGCCATGTGGCGCCGCCAAGCGCCAGAATACTCGCAGCCGGCGCCACCACTGTCCCGCCGGCCGGGGTGGCGAAGAGCAAGCGGCCTTCTTCGTCCCAACCGGTCCAGCGATGCCGCGATCGGAACGCCACGCCGAGCCCCTCGAGGCGCCGCAGCCAGGCCCGCAGAAGCGGCGACGCCTTGAAGCTTCGCGGAAAGATGCGTCCGCTCGATCCGAGGAAGGTCGGTTCACCCAGATTCTCGCACCAGGCCCGTAGTGCGGAAGGCGAGAACGCCTCGACCGCCGGCCGGAGTTGCGGCGTCGCCCGACCGTAGCGGGCGATGAAGCGCTCGAAGTTTTCCCCGTGGGTGAGATTGAGGCCACCGCGGCCGGCCATCAGGAATTTTCGCCCGGCCGACGGCATGCGGTCGTAAACCGTGACGGCCGCGCCGCCTCGCGCCAGGACCTCGGCCGCCATCAGACCGGCCGGGCCGGCCCCGATGACGGCGACCTGCGGAGCTGCGGAAAGGCGATGCATTGCGTGTTCTTCTTGAATTCCGGCGAGGTCAGTCGAGCCAGCGTTCATCGAGCCAAGTGGCCGCGATCTCTCAAGCGGTACCCCCCACCTGCGCCGGTGCGGCCGCGGCTGAACTCTCATCCGCCGCAGTCCGGAAGAGGCGCATCGGCTTTGGCCCACCGCTACGATCCCCGCCGCTAACGCGCCACCTCGCTCAATACTGCCCCTCACTCGCCGGGTCGGCAGCGGTGCCGGAGGAGCGAGAACGCTCCTGATTTGCGCTCGGCGGCGGTACCGGCCTGATGTTGTAGGGTTTTGCCCTGATGCCCGTCGTTCCCGTCCCGATCGCGGGGACGTGGCCTCCCGGCAGAAGCCCGGGACGCGGTGGTGGGCTCGGCACGGCGGGCGCGCCCGGGACGGCACGGCTTTTGGGAGCGGGCATCTCGATCGGCTTCAGGCTGTCCTGGTACAATTGCCGCTCGATCTCGGTTGCGGCGCGGGCATCGGCAGCGGCCTTGGCCTTGCTCCGCGCGGCCTCTGCATCTGCCTTGGCCTTGGCCTGCATGGCTTCGAACTCGGCCTGGGCCTTGCCCCGGGCAGCTTCGGCCTGCGCTTGAGCGTCTATCTCAGCCTGCGCCCGGGCTGCATCCGCTTCCGCCTTGGCCCTGTCGCGCGCGGCCTGCTGGTCGGCCTCGATCGCCTTGAGGCGCCGGTTGAAATTGGCGCGCTCGCGGATATCCTGCTGTATGATGTCGATGCGTTCCTGATCGCGCGCGATGGCGCGGGATTGCAGCGCATTCACAAAGGCCGCGGCATCAACCTCGCGCGCCGGAGCAGCGGGCGGTCCTTTCAGGCTGACCGTGACCTGCGGCTTTTCGCTCTTCCAGTCCGCCAGCGGCTGGCGCGCCCGTAACGTCGTCTTCGATGCGAAATCCATCGTTCTGAAGTCGAGCGAGGCGTCGGTATCGGCAACCCAGTTGCCGCCATCGAGATGCACGGTGCCGCCCCGGAGCACGCCCGTCGCCAAAGACGTCTGCCATGTGACGTCGCCCAGCGGCAGCGGGCCGCGATCGAGTTCTGCGGTCAGCATCCCACCGACCTCGTCGGCATCGACCTCCGACGTGTTCGTTTCCGCGGCGGCAGCGGTGCGGATGATGGCACCGGGATCGAACCGCGCGATCCGGCCGCCGGCCACGGTCACGCTCCCGCTCCCGGCGAAGCTCGCCACCAGCGCCGCAGCGGTATTGCCGGTGCCGGCGAGGTCCAGCGTCCCGCCGATCCGGCCTGCAAGGCCCGGCAGGTCCAGCGCGATGTTGCTCCACGTCGCAACGCCGCTCAGCGACGCGACAGGGCCATCCCGTCGCAAGGTGAATGTACCTCCCACGCGGCCGCCCTCCCCCGACGCCCCCAGCCCGCCGGCCGCCAGCGTACCGGTGAGGTCCGCGAGCGTCACCGCGCCGTTTTCGGCCCGCAGGATCAGCGACGCGTTCCGGGCTTCGAGCGCGTCGCGCAATCCGAGCGTCCCGATCTTCATCGAAATTTCGGTGCGCGGCAGATGCAGCAGGGCGGGGCCGAAGGGCCCGCTCGACCACAGGGCTGAGCCGGTGGCAGGGGCCGATGCGCCGAGCCCGAGGCCGAAAAGAGCCGACGCGGGCAGCCGCTCAAGCTGCAGCGTGCCAAAAAGGGTCGGCTTGGAGCTCTGCGCGGACGCCGGCGGAAGAACATCGGTGTTCAAGTCGCCACTGATGGCGACGCCGTCGAGGCGCCCCGCCAGACGGCGAAACGCCAGGTTGCTGTCATACCAGGACAGTTCGGCATCGGCTTCAGCCGGCCAAACCCCGCTTCCGCCGGCCGGGACCAAGCCAACGGCGCGCAGCAGGCGTCCAAGGTCCGCCCCCTTGAGGCTGAGATGACCGCTGCCGAGCCCCGATTTGGCCTTGCCGCTGAACGACAGGCTCGCGTTGCCCAGGGTGGCTCCGAGCGTCGTATCGAAGCCGGCAGCCATCGAGCCGTGCGCCTTGACCTCCAGCCGGGCCGCCCCGATCGCCGGTCCGAAGGTCGATCCACTCGCTGAGACCGCGGCAACCGGCACGCCGAGTTGCCGAAGCATGGTGGTCGCCTCGGGCCCATCCGCCGCAATCCCGACAGAAACCTCGGCATTGGCAGGATCGAGGTCGCCGGGCCGGTCGGGCTTCAACTGCGCCGAAATTCGCGTGCCGTTGGCCGTGCCGTCCACCGATAGTGCGATCGGCAAAAGCGCGCCGCTGCTTGTGCCCGAAGCTTCAACCTCGAAGTCGAGGTTCGCGGGCGACAGGGCGGCCGACCTTGCCTTGAGCAGCGCCGTCGGGCGCCCCGGTAAGAGATGGTTGAGGAGGTCTGCAACAACGTCAAGTTGCGGTGCCTCTACATGCACCTGCGCATGTGCAGCCTTGGCGTCGAGGTCGGCGACCGCGCTGATGCGGGCGCTGCCGAGTTCGGCCGAGAATTCGTCCAGCCGGACCGTTCCGGCCGTTCTGTCGAGGCGCAGCGCGATCCGCCCCGCGTCCATGGCCCCTATGCCGGCCGGAGCAACCTTCATGGCCCGCGCCGCCAGGGCCAGCCGCAGGTCAAGGTCGCCCCAATGGGTGGCCCAACCTCCGAGATCAGGCAGCGCATCAAGGTCGAGCGCGTCCGAAGACAGGTCGGCGAAGAGCCGCGCCCGATCGGCCCCAACCGCGCGGGTGTAGGACAGGGTTCCGGCCAGGCTCGTGCGATCAAGCGCCAATGTCAGGTCGCGGGCCGCAATGCCGACATTGGACAGGTCGACGGTGCCGGCGAAGTTCACGGTACGCGCCGTGAAGGTATCCTTGACCCATGCCGCGAGGTTCGGCAGCGAGGCTCCGAGCCGATCGGCGAAGCGCGGCAGATCGCGTAGGCCGGCCTCAAGATGGCCGCGGAACACCGGCGCGGACCCCGGTTCGAACGAACCGTCGAAAGCCACACGCGCATTCTCCGGCCCGCTTGCCGCGAAGCGGACCTGCGGAACGTTCCGCCCATCGAGGCGCAGGTGGCCGCCGATCTCGAAAATCGTCAGATCACCGGCGGTTGCGGTGTCGAACCCGTAGTCGAGGTCGAACCGAAGCGGCAGCCCGACGAGCCAGGGCGAATCCGTTGCGAGGCCGCTCAACCTCGTCAGCAGATCGAAGCCCTTCGGGGCCGCCGCGGAAGATCCGTCGGGCGCGACCGCGAGCGCGTCGAGATTGGCCTGAGCGCCATGCAGGCGCAGCTTCGCGGCGGGAGCGGCACCGAACACCGCCTCTCCGTCGCCGGTCGCGATCAGCGCCCGCATCTCGGTTCCGGCGCGCAGCTCCAGTTCGGAAACGGCGGTCTTGTCGCGGTCCGCCAGAACATGGCCCGAGAGGCTCCACGGCACCTTGGCCTCGCTGGCCGAAAGCGGCACGCTGCCGGCCACCATCATGGTCCCGTCGAAGCTTGGGCCGGCCGTTTTGGTGGGCTGTGGTTTGACGGAGGACGTTTTCGTCCGAACCGCGGGCGCGGCTTCCGCCGGAGCCGCGCCGCCGGGCACGACATTGCCGTCGAGGTCGATCGCGGGGCGTGTGTTCGTGCCGTCGAGGGCCAGTTTGACGCGCAGCTTGCCGCCGCCGAAAGCCCCCGTCGACAGATGGAACGGGTGCGGATCGAAGGCGGGGCCGAACCGGCCGCTCGCCTTGAACGGGCCCAGCAGCGACGTCGCTTCGCCCTCGAGGTTGATGCCCGACAAGATCAAGGTCCCGCGCCCGGGATCGGCCACCGTCAACGTGCCGTTCGTCACGGCCATATGCTGGAACCGAACGCGTTCGGGGTCGGCGACGGCCCGCACCGGCAGTCGCAAGGCACCGTTGGCGGCCGCCGACAAATCGAGCCGCGGCGATCGAAGGGTCGCATTGACGACCTGCACTTCGCCCCGCATCAGAGCCGTCAAGGCGATCTCGACGTCGACCTCGTCGGCCGTCATGCCTTGCTGGCCGGGCGCCGTGCTCCCGACCGTCACCCGGCCGAGGCGGAATATCGGCTGGGGAAGCAGCTTCACGTCAATCGGGCCCGCAATGGCGACGCGGGCGCCGGCGGCCTCCGAGAGCTTGGCCTCGATCAGCGACCGATGGCTGTTCCAATCGATGAAGTACGGTGCCACCAGCGCCGCCGTGAGGAGGACGATCAACAGGATGGCGAGAACGGTCAGGCTGTCGCGCAAGGCAAGTTCGGAATGGCTATGGTCGCAACCAGTTAACAGGACGGATCGTGGCGAATTTACACGTAGAGGCAAAGCGCCGCCTATGAAACCCTCCTGATCCTGCGATCGGTCTTAAGAACCTCCAGACAGTTGCCTCGGCACTGCCGAGCGACTGCACCACACTCTGGTCGGAGCATATGCAGCACGGCATGGTGATCCAAGGGCACGTGCGCATCGCCAATCGGTTCCGCCTTGGCTGACCTTGCGGACCGGCGCGCGCGACCTACACCGGCAGGATCTTACCCGGGTTCATGATGTTTTGCGGGTCGAGCGCATGTTTGATCGCTCGCATGACGTCCAGGGCCGGCGCTGCGTGTTCCTCGAGCAGATATTTCGCCTTGCCCTGCCCCACCCCGTGTTCGCCCGTGCAGGTGCCTTCCATGGCGAGCGCGCGGCGTACGAGACGCTCCAGGAAGGGTTCCACCTTGGCCATCTCGGCCGGGTCCGCGTCGTCGACAAGCAGGCCCACGTGGAAGTTGCCGTCGCCTACATGGCCGAGGATGGGCGCGACGAGCCCCGTTTCGGCGACGTCGGCCTGGGTCGCGGTGACGCATTCGGCGAGCCGCGAGATCGGCACGCAAACGTCGGTGGGCACCTGTTTTGCACCCGGCCGCAAGGTGAACCCGGACCAGTAGACGTCGTGCCGGGCCTGCCACAATCGCGAGCGGTCCTCCGGCTGCGTGGCCCAGTCGAACGGTCCGCCGCCCTCGCCTTCCGCGATCTCGCCGAAACGCTCCGCCTGCTCGGCCACGCCAGCCGGCGTGCCGTGGAATTCCACCAAGAGCATCGGCACTTCCGGCAGGGTCAGCCGCGAATGCAGGTTGCAGGCCTTCACCTGAAGCGCGTCCAAGAGTTCGATGCGCGCCACCGGCAGCCCCGACTGGATGGTCAGGATCGTGGCATTGCAGGCGGCTTCGACGCTCGGGAACGGGCAGATGCCCGCCGAAATCGCTTCGGGGATGCCGGACAGTTTCAGGGTAAGTTCGGTGATGATCCCGAGCGTGCCCTCGCTCCCCACGAAAAGCCGGGTGAGATCGTAGCCGGCTGCCGATTTCCTGGCGCGGCGCGAGGTCCGCACGAGCTCGCCCGCGGCCGTGACGACGACCAGCGACACGACGTTGTCCCTCATGGTGCCGTAGCGGACCGCATTGGTTCCCGACGCACGGGTCGAGGCCATGCCGCCCAGGGAAGCGTCGGCTCCCGGGTCGATCGGAAAGAACAGCCCGTGGTCGCGAAGGTGAAGGTTCAGTGCCTTGCGGGTGACTCCGGGCTCGACCACACAATCGAGGTCTTCGGCGTGAATCGCCAGCACGCGGTTCATGGACGACGTGTCGATCGAAACCCCGCCGTAGGGCGCGTTGACATGACCCTCGAAGGACGTTCCGGTTCCATAGGGGATCATAGGCACCCCGTGCTGCGCACAAAGCCCGACAATGTCGACCACCTCGGCCGTGGTG
>JBBPYT010000024.1:0-27261 GCA_038199665.1 Hyphomicrobiales bacterium | reverse complement strand
CAGGAGGTCCGCCTGCGAGCGCCGCGACGAAAGAAGGCCGGGCGGCACTTGCGCGAGCCAATTGGCAAGACGCGCGTAAACTGCCCTCGGGCCTCCACCGTGCCGGGTCATCTCGTCGAAAAAGCGCGGGTTGGCGGACAAGATTTCGGCTCCAAAGCTGCGGCTGCGGGGTTGGATCGAACAAAGTTTATGCCAGGGTCTCGGGGACCGCTATCGAAAAGGGTTGCCCGGCGCATCATTGGGCAACCGAGACCCCGCGGCGGCGTTGTCCGAGGGTGCGGATGCGAGTCTCTTAGGATACAGAACACGAGACGAACCGCGTGCGGACGGAGGATGGCCTTATTGCGCGACAGCATGGGCGGGGCGGCGAAAGGGCCTGCTGTTGCCGGCCCCCCGCCGGATCGGGAACGCCGGCAGGCATCCGCCTTTTCCTATCCCGATCTCCCCTGCGTGGCCGGGTTCGACGACCTGGTCGATCCGGCCGCCTATGCGCCTTTGCCCGACGACTGGATGATCGGCCTCGCCGATGTGGTCACCTCCACAGCAGCCATCGAGGCGGGCCGCTACAAGGCCGTGAACACGGCCGGTGCCGCCGTGATCTCGGCCGTGGCCAACGCACTCGGCACGCTTGATTTCCCTTTCGTGTTCGGCGGCGATGGCGCGAGCTTCGCGGTGGGACCCGGCCAGGCGCAGGAGGCACGCGATGCCCTCGCCGCGACGGTGTCCTGGGTGGGCAAGGAACTGGGGCTGCAATTGCGCGGCGCCGTGGTCGCGGTCGGCGACGTGCGGGCCGCCGGCTACGACATCAAGGTCGCGCGGTTCGCCGCGTCGCCGGATGTCGCCTATGCGATGTTCTCGGGTGGCGGGCGCGCCTGGGCCGAACGGCAGATGAAAAGCGGCAAACTCGGCCTTCCTGCGGCACCTCCGGAGGCGCAACCCGACCTGACCGGCCTCTCCTGCCGCTTCCAGGACATCGAAGCCGTGAACGGCGTCATTCTGTCTCTGATCGTCAGACCTGCGAGCGGCGTCGAGGACTCGCGCTTCCTGACTGCCCTGGGAGAGATCCTGACGGCCGCCGCGAGTCAGCCGCGCGCCGCCCACCCGGTGCGGGAAGCAGGGCTGAAGCTGCGGTGGTCGCCTGAAAGCTTCGCCATGGAGGCTCGGTTGCAGCGAAGGCGGGGTTGGCCGCTGATCGCCGGCGCTCTTGCAGCGGGCTGGCAAACCCTGCTGGCGCATTTGATCCTGCGGAACGGGATCGACATCGGCAAGTTTTCCTCCCGCCGCTACCTTCGGCAGCTGGTCGAAAACTCGGACTTCCGCAAATTCGACGACGGCCTGATGATGACGCTCGATTGCACGCCCGGCACCGCCGACCGGATCGAGGCGAAGCTCGCCGCGGCACGCCGGGCCGGCATCGCCAGCTTCGGAGTCCATCGCCAGAGGTCGGCGCTTGTCACCTGCATGGTGCCTTCGGCGATCCGTCCCGATCACATCCATTTCGTCGATGGCGCGGCAGGAGGTTACGCGATGGCGGCACGCGACTTGAAAAGCACGTCACAGTAGAGCATGATCGTTGATGTCGATCTTGGCTCGGCTGAGAAGTTGAGCAAGATCATCGCCTTGGCCATCATCCCTCCGCGGCATGAGCTTAGTCCCGAGGATCTGGAGCCGATCCCCGTCGAGAGTGCTTTGGGCAGTCAGGAGCTTGCGATTCAATCGAATCTTGCCTCGAACTTGGTGTCCGACATCCTGCGCGTGGAACAGTTGCGCATCGGGTTCGCGATGCAAGGCCGTGCCGTGGAAGTGGTCAAGGGTGTCTCCTTCCGCATCCCGGCCGCCAAAACCGTGGCGCTCGTGGGAGAATCGGGCTCGGGAAAGACCGTCATTTCGCAGTCCATCATGGGCCTTCTGCCGAAAAACGGACGGGTTCTCGACGGCCGCATCCTGTTCAGCGATCCGGCGACCCCGGGCCTGAGCGTCGACATCGCGGCCATGCGGCGGGATGGGCCGGAGGTCCGGGCGCTGCGGGGCGGGCGCATCGGCATGATCTTTCAGGAGCCCATGTCATCGCTCTCGCCCGTTCATTCCATCGGCAATCAGATCAAGGAGGCCCTGCGTCTTCACCGGACCGTGCCTCAGGGCGAGGCGCACGGGATGGTCGAGCACATGCTCGGCCTCGTCGGCTTCAAGAATCCGCATCGGGCGTACCGGATGTATTCGTTCGAACTGTCGGGCGGATTGCGCCAGCGCGCCATGCTGGCCATGGCGCTGATCTGCCGCCCGGCCCTGCTGATCGCCGACGAGCCGACCACGGCGCTCGATGTCACCATCCAGGCGCAGGTGCTCAACCTGATGCGCGAGTTGCAGAGCGAACTCGGCATGGCCATCCTGTTGATCACCCATGATCTCGGCGTGGTGGCCAATATGGCCGACGAGGTGGTGGTGATCTATCACGGCGAGATTACCGAAGCCGGTACGGCGGCCGACATCTTCCGCCGGCCCGGGCATCCCTACCTGCGCGCCCTGCTGAAGGCGCTTCCGCATTTCGACATGAAGAAGAACGAACGGCTGACAGCGCTGCGCGACGACGGCCAGGATCTCGCAGCGCTCCTGCCGCTACGCCGTCAGCCGAGCCTCGATCAGCCCGGAACGGGCCAGACCGGGACGGGCCAGACCGGGACGGGCCAGACCGGGACGGGCCAGACCGGGACGGGCCAAAATACCCCGCTGCTGAGCATCAGGCATCTGCGTAAGACTTACACGATCAAGGGTCGCGGATGGATCAAGCGCCGCAGCGAACGCATCGTCGCGGTCGATGACGTCAGCTTCGATATCCTGCGCGGCGAATGCCTGGGCCTCGTGGGTGAAAGCGGTTGCGGCAAGACCAGCCTCAGCAAGCTCATCATGCGGGCCATCAAGCCGGACTCGGGGTCGATCACCTTCAACGACGGCGCCCGCGAGATCGATGTGCTCGGTTTGAAGGGAAATGCGTTGCGGGCCTTCCGGCCGCGACTTCAGATGATTTTCCAGGACCCGGTGAGTTCGCTGTCGCCTCGCATGACGGTGTTGAACATCATTCGTGAACCCCTCGAGATCCATGACCGGGGCAGCAGCGAGGAACAGCTCCAGCGCGTCGGCGACCTCATGGCGGCGGTGGGCCTCGACCGTCGTTTCATGAATCGCTATCCGCACAGCTTCTCGGGCGGGCAACGGCAGCGCATCAGCATCGCGCGGGCGCTGGCACTCAACCCCGATCTCATCATCTGCGATGAGCCGGTGTCCGCGCTCGACGTGTCGGTGCAGGCCCAGGTTCTCAATCTCTTGAAAGATCTGAAGAAGGAACTCGGGCTCACCTACCTGTTCATCTCGCACAATCTGGCGGTGGTGGACTACATCGCGGACCGCATCGCCGTTCTGGCGCACGGAAGGGTCGTCGAAATCGCGCCTCGGCACGTACTGTTCCGCAAGCCGGTGCATTCCTATACACAGGCCTTGCTCCGGGCGGTGCCCTATCCGGATCTCGAGCGGCCCCTCGACCTGCGCCTGATCGCGAGCGGCAGTGCTTCGGATCCGGCCCAATGGGAACCGAAATTCCGCGACGAGGGCAAGCCGGAAAGCTTGGCGCCGCTCGAGCTCGGCGAGGGCCACTACGTGTTGGCGCGTCCGACCGCCGACCGAAGGGAACTGCTGGCGTGAAGGCGTTGATGGCGCTCGCCTTGGCCTTCGCTCTAGGGTGCGCCAACGCGCGCGCCGAAGGCTCCCCTGCGGTGGAGACGCCGTTTTTCGCGGCTCAAGTGGCGAAAGGGAAACTGCCGCCCGTGGCCGAGCGGCTGCCGAAACAGCCGAGGATCATCGATCTTCCGGCCATGGGCCGCGAAACCGGCAAGCCCGGCGGGACCTGGCGGATGCTGATGGGCGATCAGCGCGACCTGCGCATGATGACCATCTATTCCTATGCGCGGCTGGTGGTGTTCGATGAGAAACTGGAGATCGTCCCCGACATTCTTCAGAGCATCGACATCGAGCACGAGAAGGTCTTCACGCTGCATCTGCGCGAGGGGCACAAATGGTCCGACGGACAACCGTTCACGGCGGAGGACTTCCGATACTATTGGGAGGACGTGGCGAACGATCCGCGGCTATCGCCGTCCGGTCCCAATCTGGCGCTGCTTGCTGCCGGTCGTTCGCCCCGTTTCGAGGTTCTCGACCCTCTCACCGTGCGCTACTCCTGGGACGATCCGAACCCTGGCTTTCTGCCGGCGCTGGCCGCGGCGCAGCCGCTCTTCATCTTCATGCCGGCGAATTACCTCAAGCAGTTCAACTCCAAATACGCCGACAAAGGGAAGCTCGACGCCGCGGTGAAGGCCGCTCACGTCATGGATTGGGGGGCATTGCACGAGCGCAAATCCCGCCAATACAGGCCCGAAAACCCCGACCTGCCGACACTCGATCCATGGCGTAACCGCACGAAACCCCCGGCGGAGCAGTTTACCTTCGAGCGCAACCCCTACTTCCACCGGGTCGACAGCCAAGGGCAGCAGCTGCCGTATATCGACACCGTGCAGATGTCGCTCGGCACCACAAACCTCATCCCGGCGAAGACCGCGAGCGGCGACGCGGATCTGCAGGCCCGCTACCTCAACTTCGAGGACTATACTTTCATCAAGGCGGCGGAAAAAGCCCACGACTACCAGGCACGATTGTGGGAACTGGGCTACGGTGCCTACGCGGCCCTCTTTCCCAATCTGAACGTGTCGGACAAGATCTGGCGCGGCGTGCTGCGGGACGTGCGGTTCCGGCGGGCCTTGTCGCTCGGCATCAACCGCCACGACAT
This sequence comes from Hyphomicrobiales bacterium, assembly GCA_038199665.1. GTDB lineage: Bacteria > Pseudomonadota > Alphaproteobacteria > Rhizobiales > Beijerinckiaceae > Lichenihabitans. Next base: position 22,427 of record JBBPYT010000024.1, on the reverse strand, counting down.
CAACCAGGTCATCTTCTTCGGGCTGGCGAAAGAGAGCGCCGATACGGTGCTGCCGAAGAGCCCGCTCTTTCGGCCGGAGCTCGCGGCGGCCTATGCCAATTACGACTCCCCCGCCGCGAACAAACTGCTCGACGACATGGGTCTCACCAAACGCGACAGCGACGGAACCCGCCTGCTCCCCGACGGTCGGCGGCTCGAAATGACGGTCGAGACGGCGGGCGAGGATACGAGCTTCGGCGACATTCTCGAACTCGTGGCCAGCGACTGGTCGAAGCTCGGCATCCGCACCTTCTCCCACCCGTCGCATCTCGACATTTTCCGCAAGCGAATCCTGAGCGGCGAAACATTGATGTCGATCGGCCGCGGCATGGATAATGGCGCCCCGACGGCTGAATTCGAGCCCGAAGCGCTCGCGCCACTGAGCGATTCCCAGTATCAATGGGCCCGGTGGGGCCTCCACTACCAGTCTTCGGGCCACGAGGGGGATCCGGTCGACATGCCCGAAGCGCAGGAACTCCTGGACCTCTACCGCGACTGGCGACATTCGAGCACCATCGAGGAACAACGTAAGGTGTGGAGCAAGATGCTCGACATCAATGCCGAACAGGTGTTCGCGATCGGCATCGTCAACCGCACGCGCCAGCCGATCGTCATTTCGAACCGCCTGCGCAATGTTCCTGAGGAGGCTTTGTTCTCCTTCGAACCTGGAGCTTTTTTCGGCATCTACATGCCCGATGCGTTTTGGTTCGCCGATGCGCCGAAGAGCTGACGAGATCGAGCCGATGAGCCTCGCCTTGCCGAATATCCGTTCAGGCCGGACGTCATGTCATCTCGCAAGGGGTGTTCGCTCCCCGAGCTCGAGGAAGGACCGGCTGCGCCGATCTCGGGCTGATGGACCAGGGATGCGGGCGCCATGCTGAACTACCTCGTGCGGCGGGTCCTGATCATCATCCCAACGCTTTTGGTCACGAGCGCCCTCATCTTCACGGTCATGAGCCTGTCGCCGACCGATTACTTTTCCAATCTCGAGGCCGAAATGCAGGCGTCCGGCGAGAAAGTCGATACGGCCCGCATCGACTTTCTCAAGAAGGAATACGGCTTCGACAAGCCCCCCGTCGTGCGGTATTTCAACTGGATCGGCGGCTTCTTGCATGGCGATTTCGGCTACTCGTTCGAATACCAGTTGCCGGTGCGCGACGTGGTCGGCGACCGGCTTTATCTGACCATGCTGCTGTCGTTCGCGACGATCATTTTCACCTGGCTCATCGCCTTCCCGATCGGGATCTATTCGGCCACCCATCAATATAGCTGGGGCGATTACGGCCTGACGACGCTTGGATTGCTGGGACTCGCCATCCCGCATTTTCTTTTGGCGCTGGTCTTCATGTATTTCGCCAATATCTGGTTCGGGCTGTCGATCGGCGGCCTCATGGACCCGCACTACTTCAACCAGCCGATGAGCTGGGGCAAGTTCACCTCCATCCTGAGCCACCTCTGGATTCCCGTCATCATCATCGGCACGGCCGGCACCGGGAGCATGATCCGGGCCGTGCGGGCCAACCTGCTTGAAGAGCTGCAGAAGCAATATGTGACGACGGCGCGCGCCAAGGGGCTGCACCCCTTCCGTGCCCTGATGAAATATCCGTTCCGGATGTCGCTGAACTTCTTCATTTCCGACATCGGCAGCATCCTGCCGGCGATCATCTCGGGAGGCGAACTCGTCGCCATCGTGCTGTCCCTTCAGACCACTGGGCCGCTGCTGATCCGCGCCCTGCAGAGCCAGGACATGTATCTCGCCGGCTCGTTCCTGATGTTTCTCTCCACCTTGACCGTGCTGGGCGTTCTGGTGTCCGATATTGCGCTCGCCTTTCTCGACCCCCGCATCCGCATGCAGGGAGGAGCCACGAAATGAACGCTCCCCTCCCCCCGGCCGGCGCCCAGATCCCTCATTACATCTCGGAAGCAGCCTTCGACATCCATTCGGTGGCGAAACTCACGCCGGAACAGGAGCGCCTCTATTTCGCTTCGCAATGGCGCCTGATGTGGTGGAAGTTCAAACGCCACCGCCTGGCCCTGGCGGCGAGCGTCTTTCTGCTCTTCATCTACGCCACGATACCGATCTCGGAATTTCTGGCGCCCTACAACGACGCCACCCGCAACACGGATTTCATCCGCGCGCCGCCCCAGGCCATGCACCTGTTCCACCAAGGCAAGCTGATCGGGCCTTTCGTCTACGGCTACGATTACCACCTCAACATGGACAACCTGAAGCGCGAATATGCGGTCGACCGGGACAAGCTATACCGTCTGCGATTTTTCTGTCACGGCGACCCTTACCGGTTCTGGGGTCTGTTCGATGCCGATCTGCATCTGGCCTGCCCGCCTCATGAAGGTATTTTCTTCGCGCTCGGCTCGGATCGCTTGGGGCGGGATCTGCTCTCCCGCATGATCTACGGCGCTCGGATTTCGTTGACCATCGGCCTGATCGGCATTTCGATCAGCTTCTGCCTCGGTATCACGATCGGCGGCCTCGCGGGTTATTATGGCGGCCTATTCGATCTCCTGAGCCAGCGGCTGATCGAGGTCATTCACTCGATTCCTCACATTCCGATCTTCCTGGCGCTGGCCGCCATCATGCCGGCCTCGTGGAGCCCGATACTGGTCTATTTCGGCATCACGCTGATCCTTGGAATGATGGACTGGACCGGACTGGCGCGCGCCGTCCGGGCCAAGCTGTTCTCGCTGCGCGAGGAGGACTACGTGCTCGCCGCTCAGCTGATGGGAGCCCGCACGCCCCGGGTGCTGCTGAGTCATCTCATCCCAGGCTTCATCAGCCACCTGATCGCCTCGGCGACGATCACCATCCCGGCCATGATCCTGGGCGAGACCGCGCTGAGCTTCCTCGGCCTTGGTTTGCGGCCGCCCATCGTGTCCTGGGGGGTGATGCTGAACGAAGCCCAGAACATGAACGTCGTCGCGCTCTATCCTTGGCTCATGTTCCCGGTCGTGCCGGTGATCCTGGTGATCCTGGCCTTCAACTTCCTCGGCGACGGTCTGCGGGACGCCGCCGACCCCTACACGGCGTGACCCGCTGGCCCGGACGCAACGCGTGCGCATCGCTTTCTATGCCCCGCTGAAGCCGCCGGACCATCCCGTTCCGTCCGGTGACCGGCAGATGGCATGGCTGCTCATCGCCGCGCTGCGGGCCGGCGGGCACGCGGTGGAGATCGCTTCGAGGTTCCGGACTTTCGTTCCCGTACCGGATCCCGAACTGCAGAGCGCGGTGGAGACGAACGCGCGAGCCGAAGCCGCCAGCATCGCGGATCTCTGGAGGGGCGAAGCGCCGAGGCCCGACCTCTGGTTCACCTATCACGCCTACTACAAGGCCCCCGATTTCCTCGGGCCTCGCCTGGCGATGGACTTCGGCCTGCCCTACGCGACCGCGGAAGCCTCGCATGCGCCGAAGCGCCAGCATGGACCCTGGGCCGGCTGGCACGGCGCAAACGAAGCCGCGATCCGCGCCGGGGCGAGCCATTTCTGCTTCACCGATGCCGACCGCGAAGGCCTGGAGCAACTGGTCGGCACGGCCTGCCGCATCGTGGCCCTGCCGCCCTTCATCGACGCGGCGCCGTTCGGGGCAGCCGCGGCCGCGGCTCGTCACGGTGAACGCGTCGAACTCGTAACCATTGCCATGATGCGGCCGGGCGCCAAATCCCGTTCCTATCTGTTCCTGGCGCAGGCGCTGGCGCGATTGCCGCCCGCGGCCTCCTGGCGTCTGACGGTGATCGGCGACGGTCCGGCGCGGGACGACGTGCACGCCATGTTCGCCGGTTGGCCGGCGGATCGCATCGTTTGGCACGGCGAGCTGGGCCACGCCGAGATCGCTTCGGCGCTCGGCCGCGCCGACGTCTTCGCATGGCCGGGTTACGACGAAGCCTATGGGATGAGCTACCTGGAGGCGGGTGCAGCAGGCCTGCCGGTCGTGGCCATGCGCTCCGGAGGTATTCCGAGCGTCGTCCGGCACGGCGTTACCGGAATCTTGTCGCCCGAGGGCGATCTCGACGAGTACACGGCCGCCCTGGCAACGCTGATCGAAAACCGGACCACGCGCCGCCGGCTGGGCAGCGCGGCGCGCCGCTTCGTCACCGAGGAGCGCACCGTGGCACGAGCAGGGGCGATCCTCTCGGACGGCTTGGCGAGCCTCTTCGATGGGACATCATCCCACGCCGCGGCGTCCAGATGAGCGCGACCTGGACTCCTGTCGAGGAGGAGTTGAACCGCGCCCGGGATGCCGGCCGAACGGTTCGCTTCTGGCTGCGCGACGACGATGCCATCGGCGTCACAGAACCGCTCGAGCGTTTGCGCGACCTTTGCGCCGCAGCCGGCATGCCGGTTCTGCTGGCCGTCATTCCGGCTTTGGCGGAAGTCGCGCTTGGGCCATGGATCGAAGCGAACCCGTCATTCACGCCGTGCCAGCACGGCTATAGCCACACCAACCATGCTGGTGCGGGCGCGCGAGCCTGCGAATTGGGGGGTGGGCGGCCGCAAGCGACCGTGCTCGACGAACTCGTGCGAGGACGGCGGCGTCTTCAGGCGCTGTTCGGCCGGCGTCTGGCCGACATTCTCGTGCCGCCCTGGAACCGCATCGATCCCGCGCTGATCCCATGTCTGCCGGCTCTGGGCTTCGGCGCCCTCTCGACCTTCGGGCCACCGCTCCCCATGGCGGGCTGGGGTCGGCGGCTCGACTGCGACCTCGACATCATCAACTGGCGAGGCGGCCGCGTCGGACGAAGCTTCGACGACCTGTGCGGAAAGCTCGCCCCCTTCGTGGGTCTGAGCCGGGAGACCAGCCCGCCCATCGGCATCCTGACCCATCATCTCGCCCATGACGCTCGGGCCTGGGCGGCGCTGGGGGAAATGCTGGAGCGGCTCCGGACTCACCCGGCGGCAGACTTTGCCGACGCCGCAACATATTTGGGACTGACCGCCCTCAGGCAAAGCCGGCCCGCTACGGCTTGACCATGCCGGTCCTGTCGAGCTTCATCATCTTGGAAAATGCGTCCTGGAGCTGGTCCGGCGTTTGCGAGAACATGGACAGCCAGTTCTTCAGCACCGCCTCCGGAGAGAAGCGCTCGATCTCCGACAGCATCTTCTTCTCGACCTCGGCCATGATCGTCGCCTGCATGGGCTGCACGTCCGGAAGGCCGAGAAACTGTCGCGCTTCCATAGGGGTGCATTCGAGTTCGATCTTGCATTTCATGGCGGGGCTCTCTGCTGGTCCGGGGCCGTACAGGTCCAGGCGGGATCGCTTCCCGGTCGCTGGTCGATCGGGCGCTCAGCCTTTCTCCACGTTCGGCCATGTTCGGTTGTTCTCGCAGCGCGGAGGATCTCTACGAGAACCGATCTGAACGCGCCGGCGCGGCGCCGGTAGGCCCTCGCCGCAAAAGCCTGACATCCGTTCGCCTCATCGGCCTGGTCCGACCCCGGCAGCTGCGAGACCGGTCTTCAATGCGGGTGATGTTCGATCTGCGCCTGTGCCAAAGCCTTGTTGGTCCGCTCCAGGCGGCCCGCCAGGACACGCATCATGGCGATGCCCATGTCGGGGAAGCTCTTCAAAAGCCCCATCAGCTGCGACTTGCCGATCACCAGCGTTTCGCACGGACAGACCGCCTTCACGGTTGCGGAGCGCGGGCGGTCGCACAAGATCGCCATGTCGCCGATGAAGTCGTTGCGACTGACGGTGGCCACCTTGATCTGCTCGTCGCCGGCCCGGACGAAGACGTCGGCCGAGCCTTTCACGATGACGAAGGCATTGTCGCCGACTTCGCCCTCCTTGCAGAGGATCTGGCCGGAATCGAACTTGAGGCGCTGAGAGGCGAAAGCCAGAAGCTTCAGCTTGGACGGATCGACCGACGCGAAGATGGGCACTTCGCGGAGCACCTCGACATCTTCCTTCAACAGGCTCACGCTCGTTTCCTTCCGTCGTCTCCCCGCCGGCGCGGCCTCACCGCTACGCCGAAGCTCGCATGCGCTCCCGATCGGCATAAGCGCCATCGTCGTCCTTGAGAGCCGTATCCCCGAGAACCCTACCATTTTCCATCTTGACGATGCGATCGAAATGGGAAGCCAGGTGCTCGCTTTCCAGGTTCCATAGGATGCCGAAGCCTCGCCGCTCTTCGGTGCTGCGCGACTCCTCAACGATACGACCCAGAATCTCGCCCTGACTCGCGCCGTCGAGTTGCATCAGACCGCGATGCACCAGCAGGAGGTCGGGACGGCGAAGTATGGCACGCGCCATAGCCAGCTTCTGCCGCTGCGCCGCGCTCAGGCGCTTGCCGCTGGTCCCGATGTTGAATTCGAGGCCGGCTTCGAAGACCAACGGGCGAAGCGACAGCTCGTCGATGATTTCGCGCACCATGGCGGTCACGCGCGATTCCGCTTCGGCGATGCCGAAGGCGACGCGACCCATGAGCACGTTGTCCTTGATGGTGGCGGCCACGTTGTAGTGGTCCGGGTGGTAGAACGCGATCTTGTCCTGGTCGTCGCCCAAGGCACGATGGAAGTCGTGACGCGCTTTGACGAGCTTCCCCATCAGGTCGTCTTCGAGCAGGCCCAACCGGTCGCGCGGCTCAATGTAGCCGAAGGCGAGATCGAGGAAGATGGCCTGATCGCCCGCCGATGCCTGACGGAAGGAGCGCGATCCCACCCGCTTCAGCGCCGTCTGGTAGTCGGGGAACTGTTCGGGCGTCATCAGGCTCAATTGTTCGAACAGCGGGCTGTCGGCTTCGAGCCCTTCGAAAATCTCGATGATCGTGGATGCGATATTCTTGCCCATGTCGAACAAAGCGGCATCGAGCGCATCCTCGGCCAGCACCTTGCGCAGCACCGGATTGCTGCCGAGCTGCTTCAGGTTGAAGGTTTCGTCGAGCGGTGTGCCGAAGATCAGGTTCTCGCCGATCGAGGACTGGCTGTTGTAGCGCTCGGGATCGAAGGCTTCGACCAGGTGCGTCATGTCGGCTTCAGCGAGCTTGTCGCGGAACATGGTCCTGGCCTGGACAAAGCGCTTCTCGACATCGGCATCGATCTCGGACAGCCGGCGCGCCAGGCCGAAACTGACGACGTCTTTTTCGAAGTCGACGATGGCGAGCGAGGTTTTGACCTTGTCCAAGATGTCGCCCGGGCCCGCGGCTCCCGCCGCCTCGTAATCGATCCACTCGGCCTCGATATCGAGGTTGTTCCCCCTCGACTTGATGATGTCGTAGCGCCCGTGCTCCTGAGCACCGATCTTGGCATGGCGAATGCCGTAGAACAGCGCTTCCGCAATGGTGCTCTGTGGAAAGAAGCTTTCGGCCGGGACGTAGGACAGGCGGCGGCCGGTCACGGCACGCGGGATATCCTTGAGGTCGCGGTCGCCGGTCATGACCCGCCCGGCATCGGCCGTCACCAGCCGCGCCAGCACTTCGATCATGGTCTCGGCGCCGCTTGTCGGGCCGCCGTCGAGAGCCACACGTTCGCCAACGCCCATCCGAACCGACATATTGTCGAGCAAGCGAACGCCGTTGCTGTTGAGCACGGTGACGCCGCTCAGCGCGACGACGCCCTCGAGATGGGGGATGGGCCCTTCATGGTCGGGCGGCGGCAGAAGCTCGACCGCGGGATCGACCGAGAACTGCTCGATGATCTGGTCGTATTTGACCTGAACATCGAGCCGCTGCTGATCCCAGTCGATCAGGTCCTTCACCGGAGACGGCAGATCCTTGTAGGCCGAGATTACCGCCACGAGCTGGCCGATGTCGAGCCGGCCCATGATGGCCAGGAAGCCTCCCACCATGTAGAACAGGAAGGGGGTGACCTGGGCCAGCAGGTTGTTGAGGAACTTGACGAAGAATTTCCGCTGGTAGAGCTCGAACCGGATGGAGAAGATCTTGGTCAGCCGGCTGGCGATGTCGGCCCGCTGATAGTCGGACGCATCGTTCGTGTGGATGCTCGTGATGTCGTCCACGATCTCGCCGACGCGCCCCGCCAGCGCGCGCGACGCCAATTGCCGTTGCCGGCCGAGCAACAATTGCTTGCGCCGCAGCCGCGGGATCAGCACGCCCTGCACCAGCAGGAGCGAGACGGCGATCAGCCCGAGCGCGAAGTTCTGCATCAGGATGAAGGTGATCGAAACGATGATCTGGCCGCCGAGGAAGACGGGCTGCACGAAGGCGTCGCCGATGAAGCCGCCGAGCGGCTCCACCTCGTCCCTGATCATCGTGGCGACCTCGGCCCCCTTCACCCGCCGGAATTCGCTCGGCGGAAAGCGCAGGACCCGGTCGACGAGCTCGTAGCGAAGCTGGCCGAGCATGCGCTCGCCGAGGCGGCCCTTGTAGAAATTGATGTAGTATTTGAAGAGCCCGTTGATAATCACCAGCAGCAGGAACAAGGCGCTCAGGACGACGAGCGACCACACGCGATCGAGGTCGAAGCCGTGCAGGACCTCGATGAAACCGTTCCCCTTGAGCGCCATGGGGACCGGAATACGCACTTGGAAATAATGCTGGGTCGAGGAGGCGTTTTCGAAGCCCTTCGCCTGGATCGGTCCGTTGACGATGTATTTGGGCAGGTCCAGCATGACGAAGTTGAAGGGCATCGACGCCAGAATGATCAGCAGGATCCAGATCTGCTCCTTTCTGGTTTGACTCCAGATGTATCGAAAAAGGCTGGCCTCCATGCCGATCCTGGTCTCCGACCCTTCTGACGAGTGGGTGTACGGTCAACACCGACCGCGGGTACAACCGGCATTGTCTGCTCACTGCTCGCGCGGGGCAAGCGGAGAAAATACAGGTCCACGCGCAGCCCGGCACCTCATCCGTGCCGCGACCGATGCGGCAGCGGCCGATGCTGCGGCGACCCGCGAGGTTCAACACGCTCCTGGCCGAGGCCTTCCCGTTGAAAAGGTCCCCTCGAATGATGAGCATCGCGCAATCGGGTCGATGTCCCATCGCCGCTCGAGAGAGGTCAGAGCAAACCGAGCTGCTGCTCCAGGATGACCCGGCTTCGCTCGGCGCCGCCGAGCGTGATGTCGGCTCCATGGTCCGGCAGATGAAGGGCCTGCTCGATCGCCGAGGCGAGCGACTTAGGGGCAAGGTCTGCTTCGGCCAGCATGATTGCCCATCCGCGGTCGTGGAAAAGCGCGGCGCGGCGCGTCTGCTCGGTTTCGCCGGCTCGGGCAATGGGCACCAGGACGGGCCTGCAGCGGGCAGCGACCAGATCCGCGACCGTGTTGTAGCCGGCTTGCGATACCGATACCCGAGCCCGGGCGAGGCGCGCCGGAAGGTCGGCCGCAAAGGTCCGGACCACCAAGCCGTCATCATCGGGCCACGTCTCGTCCGGCCTGAGATTGGGACCGGTCAGCGCGAGCCAGCGCGCCTGCCGGAGTGATGTCATCGGCCGGGCCGCGATGGCGGTCTGCAGGAGGTGCGCTCCCACTGCGCCTCCCCCGACCGAAACCACGACATCAAAGGACTCGTCTGCCGGAAGGGAGGCTTCGTGGCTGGGATCGGGCCCGACCATCCCGGTGTAGCGGATCCGGTCCTTGAATGCGGTCGCGGCCGGAAAACTGTCCGGCAGGGTGAATACGTCGGGGTCGCCGTGCACCAGGACCACGTCGAAGAAGCTGTGGACGAGGGCCACCGTCTCCTCCTGCCGCTCCCGGCGCGTGTCCTGCAGGATGTCACGCACCGAACACGCAATCAGCGGACGATGTGCCGCGCTCGAGGCACGTTCGAGCAGCGGGACGAGTTCGAATCGCATGGGTCGGCGACCGAACGGAAAGGCTTCGATCAGAACCACATCGGGCAGGAATCGGTCGAAACAGCCGAGCAGCAGATCGCGCCGCTCCGCCTTGTCGGCCGTGTCGAAGGGGCTGCCGTCCGGATGGACGAGCGCGCTGAAGCCGCCCTCGCCCGCCTTGACGGGCGGAAGCTGGAAAATATTGACATTGCCCGGCTCGAGTCCCGGCGGCAACTCGCCGCCGACGACGAACAGAACCTCGAAATTGTGAGCCAGGGCAGTGGCGATCCGGCCGGCCCGGACCAGGTGGCCTATGCCGAGCAAGTGCTGCACGTAGAACAGGACGCGTCGGGTCATTTTTGCCTATTCGGCCGCGGCGGCCGTAACGACGATGCCCTGCTCCGCCTCTGGAAGAGAGCCGGACGAAAGTAGCGACGCCAGCGCCCCGACGCTTGTTGCCGCATCGAACAAACGCGCCACACGCTCGGCCCCGGCCTGCCCGAGCCGCCTCCGGCGGTCGGGGTCGCGGATGAGTTGGAGGAGGGCGCGGCTCAAGGCTTCGGCATCCTCGGAGGCCACGAGCACGCCGTTGGCACCGTCCTCGATCAATTCGGGAACGCCGCCGATGTCGGTCGACAGGCAGGCAACTCCCTGACTCTGCGCTTCCAGCAGCACGTTGGGCAGGCCGTCGCGATCGCCGTCCCCTGCGACCCGGCACGGAAGCACGAAAACATCGGCCTGCCGATAGTGCTCAAGCACGACGGTCTGGTCCTGGGCGCCGAGCCATTCGATTCGGTCCGCAACACCGGCCTGCGAGGCGGCGGCACGCAAGGCCCCGAGCTTGGGTCCACCCCCGATGTGCGCCAGCCGCCAGGAACAGGAGCCGGGGAGGAGCGCCAAGGCGCGCACCAGAAGATCGAAACCTTTCTTCTCCACGGCTCGCCCGATCGCAAGGAGGCGCACCGGGTCCGCCTCCGCCGATCCGTCACGCCGCGAACCGAGGTGCCGCAGCGGCCGGAACCGATCCAGCTGAATCCCGTGGTAGACAAGATGCACGGCTTTGCCAGGCGGGCTAAGCGTCTGCAGTCGGTCGCGGCCCGTGCGCGTGCACGTGACGGTCCACCTGGCATCGGCGAGCTTCTCGCCCAATTCCCAATTGGGCGAGGTCCAAATATCCTTGGCGTGGGCCGAACAGGACCAGGGCAGGCCGGCGAGCAGACTGGCGTAGCGCACCACGCTCGCTGGCGTGTGCATGAAATGGGCATGAAGACGTCGTACGTCCGGCGGCAGTTCGTCGGTAAGCACGAGCGCCTGGCCGAAGCGGCGGAGCCGGTTTCGGGAAAGATCCCGGCGCAGATCCGGGAGGAACCGCTTCCAAGCCGCCTTGAGTCCTGGCGACTTGCGTTGACGCCAGAAGGCGCGCAACACCCGGAACGGTGCATGGTGCAGATATTCCGGCAGGTAGGTGACCGGGGCCACGATCTCGCGGTGCACCGGGTGGATGCGGTCATCGGTGGGACGCCTCAGCGCAACGATGCGGATGTCGAACCCTGCCTTCTCGAGGCCGAGAATTTCTTCCGCGATGAAGGTTTCAGACAGCCTAGGGTAGCCTTTCACGACGAAAGCGATCGGTCCGGTCACGCGTCTCCCCTGCCCCCCGCGACCAGCGTCAGCTTCGGGCCCTGCCGCTGCGCGATATAGCCCTGCACCAGATCGCCGATCCGATCGAGGCCTTCGAGGTGCCGGCCATAGGCGGTTTCCGACGGTTTGAGACGCGTGGGGAGGCGGCGCAGCGCTTCAGCGAGCTTTCGGGGATCCTCGGCATCATCGGGAAGGATCACGTCGATGAGCCCGAGATCGGCGGCCCGCCGGGCCCGGATCAATTGCTCTTCCCGGGGCGCCACGCGGGGGATGACCAGAGCTCGCTTGTCGAGGGACAGGATTTCGCAAAAAGTGTTGTAGCCGCCCATGCTGACCACGCCGGCCGCCGATTCCATCAAAGTCTCGGGCCGATTGTCGAAATCGAGGATGTGCAGTGCCGGATGGTTGGCTGCGCGGCCGCGGATTACGTCGCGCTCCTCGGCTTTCATGAAGGGTCCCAGCATCATGACGACCGGCCAGCGCAGCCCGGGGTCGAAGTCGTGCGCGGCGATGATTTGGTGCATCAGCTGGCCGCCGTCGCCGCCCCCGCCCACGGTGACGAGCAGTGCGTCGAGCGGGAGCGCCGCGCCCGCAGGTGTGGGTTCGCTCGGCACCTCGCGGCGGAGGAAGCCCGTCCAGTTGATCTTGCTTCGCAGCGGTGCCGGCACGTCGAGGCCGAAGAGCGGATCGTAGAAATTCTCCGGCCCGTAAACCCAGACCGCGTCGTAAAGGCTGTCCATCTTGCGCAGGACGTCGGCCCGCGCCCATTCGGCACTGAGTTGCGTCTGCGAGTCCATTACGTCCCGCAGCCCGAGAACCAACATGGTGCCCCTTGTTTTGAGATAGGTCAGGGTAGGTTCGAGTTCTCCCCTCAGTCCGAGAGGCTCCTTGTCCACGATGAACAGGTCCGGCTCGAAGGACTCGGCCGTGCTCTGGATGACCGAACGCCGCAGCGCGAGCGTATCATGGAGGTCGGTATGCCGGGAGAGCGGCGTATACTCGCCGTTGTAGAGCTTGATGATGCTGGGGATCTTTAGAAAATCGACGCGCGTGCGAAACTCGAAAGCGCCGGCGATCGAGGAGCCCGAGACGATGAGCACGTGCAGGCCCTTGAACCGCTCGACCAGTGCATGGGCGATGGCGCGGCAGCGGCGCAGATGCCCGAGGCCGAACGTATCGTGGCTGTACATCAGAATGCGGGCATGCCGGAGGCGGTCGACAGATTGGTGCATCGACGGTCCCCTGCTCGCCCCTTGCAGATCCGGCCAGTGCCGCGATCATGTTCCGCAGCCAGCCACGATAGCGGTGTCGCGGCGCCATGGCTAGGCGGGACAGCGAGGCTGTCGCGGTCGCGGCATGGAGAGACCTTGGGCCGCCGCCAAGACGCTTTCGACAAGGCCATCGCCTGTCGATCCGGCGAGAATGGACGAAAGGGCGGCCCGGGCCGCCCTTTCGAGTTCGGCGCAACCTCTGCTCAGTCGCATTTCGTTGTCGTTTTCGTCGAGGTGTCGCCCTCGTCGTTCGACTTCGTCACCTTTTTGGTCGCGCACCCGCCGCCGTCTTGGACGACGACGCCGCCAACCAAAGGCGCATCGATGACTACGGCCGGAGGTTCGGCGGTCTTGGTGGTGGTGGTCGTCGTCTGGGTCGTGACCTCGTCGGCGGAAGCCAAAGAGGTGAAAGACAGACAGACGGCACCGATCATGCCCACGGATGCAATCAAGAGTGGCGCCTTCATCGTTGCTCTCCTTCGCGAAACCAAATCGTTTGGTTGCAGCACGCCCTGCCGGCGCTCGGCCCCGCCGACGTGCATCTCTGGCCCCGGCTTTCAATGACGAAGCATCGAGCTTGGTTCCGGGTGTCTCGGCAACTCAGGGACGAGAAGCCGCTTGTGCTTAAGGTTTCTTCCGCTCACGCTCTGGGGCGCACAGCCAGCGGCAGGCCCCAGCGCGCGGGCTCGAAACGGTCGCCGCTCGGCGGCATGCCGAACCGGTGTCGGTAAGCGCGCGACAACACCGAGGCCGAGGTGAACCCGGTCGCGGTCGCGACCTGGATGACGCTCATATCGGTCTGGCGAAGCAGCTGCCGGGCGCGGGTCAGCCGCAGTTCGAGATAGTAGTTGGCCGGCGTCGCACCGAGATGGGCACGAAACAGCCGCTCGAGCTGTCGGGTGGAGACGCCGCAGGCCGCGGCCAGCCTGTTGCGGCCGAGCGGGTCGTCGAGATGACGTTCCATGAGGCCGATGATCCTGGTGATTCGCGCATTGCTGACCCCTCGCCGCGTCGCTGCGGTCATGCGCTGGTGGTCGGCGCGGTCACGGATTCGCTCGTGGATCAGCTGCTCGGACACGGCGATCGCGAGGGTTTCGCCATGTTTCGTCGCGATCATGTCGAGCATCAGGTCCATGGCGGCGGTGCCGCCGGCGCAAGTGATCCGCCCGCCATCGACGTGATAGAGCGCGTCCGTCACCCGGATGTGCGGGAAGGCTTCGCGGAACGCCGGAACCGCTTCCCAGTGCATGGTCACCGTAGCGTCGCCGAGCAGGTTCGCCCGCGCCAGGATCACCGTGCCGGTATCGAGTGCACCCATTACGACGCCCGAACGGGCGAGCTTGCCGAGCGCGCGAAGCATGGGCCGCGTCGCGTGCCGTTCGGGCTCGAAGCCGGCGCAGACCAGAAGGGTCCGAATCGCCTCGATCTCGTGGATCGAGCCCTCGACCATCAATCGCATGCCGTTGGACGCATCGACCGGCGCCCCGTCGAACGAGTAGGCTCGCCAAGCGAACAGCTCTCGTGCCGCAAGACGGTTCGCCACGCGGAGCGGTTCGACGGCCGACAGGAAAGCCATCATCGAGAATTTCGGGGCAAGCAGGAAGCCGATGGGTTCCGGTCCGGCGCCGTCGAAAGGAGCAAACATCGGCCCTCGTTCTACAAGGCGCCGCTCTGAAGGTCCTACACCGAGACCTGAGCGCCCAATTCCACCACGCGATCGGACGGAATGGAGAAGAAGTCGGTGGCCGTCGCGGCCTGTTTGGACAGGACGATGAACAGGTGGTCCTGCCATTTGGGCATGAAGGAATTCGACGAGGCCTTGAGGGTACGCCGGCCCAGGAAGAAGGACGTCGTCATGATGTCGAACTTCAAGCCGGATTTCCGCAGGGTCGCCAGCGCGGCCGGCATGCGCGGGATCTCCATGTAGCCGTAGTAGAGCACGATCGAGGTGAAGTCGTGGGACAGCTTTTCGAGCTTGAAGCGTTTGGCCGGCGCGACGCGGGGCATGTCCAGGGTCTTCACCGACAAGACGATGATCCGCTCGTGCAGAACCTTGTTGTGCTTCAGGTTGTGCATCAGCGACGAAGGCGCAACCTCCGGATCGCTCGTCAAGAAGATGGCCGTGCCCGGTACCCGAACCGGCTTGCTCTTCTGCAGCATGGCGATCAGACCGCGTGTCGAGATCGAATCGCGATGCGTCTTGGCGGCGAGCAGCGCCGTGCCGCGCACCCAGGTCCACATCAACAGCATGGAACATCCCGCCAGCAGCAGCGGCACCCAGCCCCCTTCGAGCACTTTGGCAAGATTGGCCAGAAGGAACGACAGATCGATGGTGAGAAAGAAGGCGACGAACGGAACGGCCCAGGCCAACGGCCATTTCCAGAGCTTCCAGACGACGAAGAAGGCCAGGCAGCTGTCGACCACCATGGTGGCCGTCACGGCGATGCCATAGGCATTGGCGAGGGCGTCGGAGGATTTGAACAGAAAGACGAGCAGCAGCACCCCCACCAGCATCAGCCGGTTGGCGCGCGGCACGAAGATCTGTCCCTCGGTGGTCTCGGACGTATGCTGGATCTCCATCCGGGGCAGGAGCCCGAGCTGAATGGCTTGACGGATCAGGGAGAAAGCGCCGGTGATGACGGCTTGGCTGGCGATCACGGTGGCCACCGTCGCCAGGAGAACGAAAGGCAGCA
This sequence comes from Hyphomicrobiales bacterium, assembly GCA_038199665.1. Classification (GTDB taxonomy): domain Bacteria; phylum Pseudomonadota; class Alphaproteobacteria; order Rhizobiales; family Beijerinckiaceae; genus Lichenihabitans. The sequence continues at coordinate 7,048 of JBBPYT010000024.1, read as the reverse complement.
ACGCCCAGGAGGGCAGCATCAGGAAGAAGGGGTCCCTGATCGCGGCCGGGTTGTGCAGCACAAGCGCGCCCTGGCCAAGGTAGTTCAGCAGGAGGGCAGGCAGCACGAAAAAGGCCCAAGCCACCTGGATGGGCCTGCGGCCGAAATGGCCCATGTCGGCATACAGGGCCTCCGCTCCGGTCACGGCCAGGAAGACGAGACCCAAGGTCACGAACCCCGTAGCGCCGTTGCCGAGCAGAAATCCCAAGCCCTTGAGCGGATTGAACGCCGTCAGAATCACCGGCGCATCCGCGATATGAACAAGCCCCAGAACGCCGAGGATGGAGAAGAAAACCACCATAATCGGGCCAAAGAAGGTCGCGACGCGCGCCGTGCCGCCACGCTGGACCGCGAACAAGGTGATCAGGATGGCGACGGTAATCGGGATGACGTAGGGCTGCAGGCTCTGTTCCGCGACGCCGAGACCCTCGACGGCCGAGAGCACGGAAATCGCCGGCGTGATGATCGCATCCCCGGAGAACAGCGCGGCACCCGCCACGCCGAGCAGGAAGACCGGTCCGCCCCGATGACCCAGCGCATGCTGAGCCAGCGCCATCAGCGACAGCGTCCCGCCCTCGCCCTTGTTGTCGGCGCGCATCAGAAAAAGAACGTATTTGACCGTCACGATGAACACGAGCGCGTAGATCAGCAGGGATATGATGCCGATCACTTCGGCGCTGGACACGCCCGTGTTGACGGCGTGATGGAGTGCGGATTTCAGCGCATAGAGCGGGCTCGTTCCGATGTCGCCGAAAACCACGCCAATGGAGCCCAGGGTGAGACCCATGAAGCTGCTTTTGCCGTGGTGCGCTTCCGCCCCGTGATCGACGGCGGGAGCATGGGTGCCGTGGTGGACCGTCTCGACCCCATCGCGGCTGAAGGCGTTAACAGACCCGCCACCTGCTGATTCTTGCGACATCATAAGCCTTGGCGGCACGCTCTACATGCTTCGGCGGGTGCGCCGAACCCATGCAGATACTCCTTTCTCTCCGAAGGGAGAAGAGGGCCGAACCAGGAAGCAGGCTTCGTTGCCGTTGTGATTTCGCTCAACGGCTCGCGGCTTCCCGGTCGGGCGAGCCGTGCCGCTTTCCCGGCTTTTGTTCTAGACTAGTTCGAAAATAAGGATGTCGAAATCGATCCTGCCTTGAAGGCAGCAGTGGCGCATATCTGGTTCGTGACCATCCATCCATTCGACGACGGCGACGGTCGAATCGGGCGAGCGATCACCGACCTGGCCCTCGCGCGTTCCGAAGGCACCGCGCAAAGATTCTACAGCATGTCGGCCCGCCTCCGCATCGAGCGCAACGCCAACTACGAAACACTCCAAGCGGCCCAGAAGGGCGACCTCGACATCACGCCGCGCCTTTCATGGTTCCTGCGCGTGCTCGATCAGGCGCTCGACGATGCGGAAACGCTCTTGGCTGCGGTCTTACGGAAGGCGCGGTTCTGCGAGCGGCACGCTATCAACGCCGTCGACGAGAGGCAGCGTAAGATCCTGAATCGTTTGCTCGACGGCTTTGAAGGCAAGCTGACGTCCACGAAATATGCGAAGATCGCGAATTGTTCTCAAGACACTGCGCTGCGCGACATCGGCGATCTGCTCAAGCGCAACGTTCTCGCAAGGGATGAAGCTGGCGGTCGCAGCATGAGCTATTCGCTTGCGCCTGTCGATGAGCGCTGAGCGCTAAGTGCCTCGCGGCTTGGCTCTCGTGGTCGGCGAAGCGAGAGCCGGGTTGTCGGGCCAGGGATGGCGCGGGTAGCGCCCGCGCATCTCGGCTTTCACCGCCGCCCAGGACCCTCGCCAAAAGCCCGGCAGGTCGCGCGTGATCTGGATCGGCCTTTGCCCCGGCGAAAGAAGGTTCAGTGTCAGCGGCACGCGACCGCCCGCGATCGACGGATGCTCGGACAAGCCGAACAGCTCCTGCACCCGCACCGCGATGGCCGGTCCGGCCTCGGCCGCGTAGTCGATCGGCAACCGCGAGCCGGTCGGCGCCTCCCAATGCGTCGGTGCCTCGGCCTCCAGTTTCCGGCTTAGTTCGTAGGGGAGCAACGCGTGGAGCGCCTGCGACAGATCCTCGGGCTTGACCTCGCCGAGGCTCGCTTTGCCGACCAGAAACGGCGTCAACCAGTCCTCGATCGTGGCACGGAGGTGCCCATCGGACAGGTCGGGCCAGGTTTCCCCTTCAGCGGCGCGCAGAAAGGCGACCCGGTCGCACCATTGTGCAACTGCCTTGCTCCAGGGCAGGCGGTCGATGCCAAGCTTGCCGATGCCGCGGGCCAGGACGCCGGCCGCGGCTCCGTCCGTTGGCGCCGGCAGGGGCTGTTCTCTCAGCACGATCGCCCCGAGCCGAGTAACGCGCCGCGCCGCGAGGCTGGCACGAGCCTCCTCGAAGCTCACTTCCTCACGGGTCGTGATCGCTCCTCCCGCAAGAGTTTCGACTTCGGCGAAGGTCAGCGGCGCTGCGAGCAGGATGCGGGCCGAGGCTGCCCGTCCGGTGAGCTCTCCGACGGCCAGAAACGGTGCCTTGGCGAGCGGGCCGGCCTCGTCGAGCGCGGCCGCCCTGCCGTTGGCGAGCAGGAACTCGCCTCGTCGGCCACGCGCCTTCCCGATCCGCTCGGGGAAGGCCAACGCCAACACCTGCCCGACACCCAGGGACTCGCCTTTTCCACGTGTGTTATCGCCCAAGGCCCCGCAAGCCTCCCGGGCGAAATTCATGGCCAGGCGCCGGGCCGCTTCGGCGCGCGGGCCGCGGTCGCACCTCCAAGACTCGAGCTTATCCGTAAGGTCGACGCCGTTGCCGCCGAGCCCGCGCTCGACCAGCAGGGTCGCCACCTCCCCGCCAAGTCTCGACGCGCCGCGGCGCGCCGCCTCGATCACCATGCGGGCCACCCGGGGCGGGGCCGCCAGCGCCGCAACCGCCCGGCCTGCGGCCGTGATCGCGCCTTCGGAGTCGAGCGCGCCGATCGCCTCGAGCAGTTTCTTGGCTTCCGCCACGGCAGGGCCGGGAGGGGAATCCAGCCAGCGCAGAGTGGCGGGATCGCGCGTGCCCCAAAGGGCCAGATCGAGCACCAATCCGGACAGGTCCGCATCGAGGATTTCGGGACGGGCGAAGAGCGGCAACGAGCCGGTGGCCGCCTCCTCCCACAACCGATAGCAGACGCCAGGTCCGGTGCGCCCGGCCCGCCCCCGGCGCTGGTCGGCGGAGGCGCGCGATGCCCGCACGGTCTCGAGCCGCGTGAGCCCGAGGTCGGGTTCGAACCGCGGCACGCGCGCCAGGCCGCTATCGACGACGACCCGTACTCCCTCGATGGTCAGCGAACTCTCCGCAATTGAAGTGGCGAGCACGATCTTTCGGGTCCCGGCCGGTGCCGGTCTGATGGCGCGGTCCTGCGCGGCGCGGTCCATGGCGCCGAACAGGGGCTCTATTTCGGCCTCGCCGGGCCGCAGACGTGCATCGAGGATCGATGCGACGCGGAGAATCTCGCTCTGACCGGGCAAAAAGGCCAGGATCGAGCCGAGCTCCGAGCGAACCGCGTTCAGGACCGCTTCGGCCACAGCCTCCTCGACTCGCTTGGCCGGATCTCGCCCCACGTAGCGCGTTTCGACCGGAAAGGCGCGCCCCTGCGATTCGATCATTGCCGCCCCGTCGAGCAGCCTCGCCACGCGGGCGCCGTCGAGCGTCGCCGACATGACGAGGATGCACAGGTCGGGCCGCAGCGCGCCCGCCACGTCGAGCGCAAGCGCCAGCCCGAGATCGGCGTCGAGCGAACGTTCGTGGAACTCGTCGAACAGAACCGCCGCGATCCCGTCGAGGCTGGGGTCGTCCAGCACCATCCGGGTGAACACGCCTTCGGTAACGACCTCGATGCGGGTCTTTGCCGACACGGCGGTGTCGAAGCGCGCCCGGAGCCCCACTGTTTCGCCGACGCGCTCGTTCAGGGTCGTGGCCATGCGCTCGGCCGCGGCGCGCGCCGCAAGACGGCGCGGTTCGAGCAGAACGAGCTTTCTCCCGCCGGTCCAGCGTTCGTTCAGGAGCGCGAGCGGGACGCGCGTCGTCTTGCCGGCACCCGGGGGTGCCACGAGCACGGCTGCCGAACGGGTGCGCAATGCCGCCCGCAACGGCGCGATGGCCTCGTCGATGGGCAGCGCAAGCGTAGCCGGCATGGCGCCTGGAGGGCACGGCGAGACGGGGTTCGGGACCGGCGAAGCATCGCCTCGGCTCGCCATCAAACCTCCAGGATCGCCTTGATGACGCCGGTCTCCGGTTTGGACCAGGGCGGGATGAGACTCGGCGCGTCCTCGAGCGCGCCGCCATGCGTGGCCAAGGCCTTGAGGGGCACCGCCCCTGCCCGCATCGCGTCGAGAACAGTGTCGAAGTCCTCGCGGGTGGCGTTGCGGCTGCCGAGCAGCGAGGTTTCCCGCTTGTGAAACTCGGGGTCGTCGAAGGTGATGTCAGCCCGCACGATCGACAGCAGAACATAGCTGCCGCCGTGGCCCACGTAGCCGAAACCGCTTTGCATCGCGGCTGGGCTGCCGGTCGCATCGATCACCACGTCGAAGAAGTCGCCGCCGGTCGCGCAAGCCAACCTTTCTCCGACATCCGGCGAGACCTCGAAGGTCTCGTCGACTCTCACCGCATCGGCGCAGAAGGCGAGGCGGCGCGCGTTGATGTCCAGCGCAGACACATGGGCGCCCCGCGCCTTGGCGAAGATGGATGCCGCGATGCCGATCGGACCGGTCCCGACCACCAGGACCCGCTGGCCCGGCCCGGCGCACGAGCGCCTGACGCCGTGCGCCCCGATGGCGAGGAATTCCGCCATGGCGGCCTCTTCGACCCGCAAGCCGTCCGCCGGCACGACGTTGCGCTCGGGCACCGCGATATAGTCGCAGGCACCGCCGTCGCGGTGCACGCCCAGCACCTGCAGGCGCTGGCAGCAATTGGTCTTGCCGAGGCGGCAGGCCCGGCAGGTGCCGCACCAAATGTATGGCTCGATCGACACGATTTGCTCGACCCGCAACGCGCTGCCGGGGAGCGTCTCGGCCACCTCCCCGCCGAGTTCGTGGCCGATCACCCGCGGATAGTCGAGGTAAGGCTGGTTGCCGCCGTAGATGTGGTAGTCGGTGCCGCAGATGCCGACACGGCGGATGCGGACCAGTACCTCGCCCGAGGCGGGCTTGGGCACATCCCGCTCGATCAGGCTCAATTTGCCGGGTTCGTCGCACCGCAGAGCCTTCATGGCGCTTCTCCTGCTGGAGGGGCATGGACCATCGTCGGGTCATTTCCCTTCGTGATTGGCGCAGAGTGGCGCCAGCCCGGACTTCGGCAGGCCGGCCATCGGCGCGATCGATGCTTCGCTCCAAAGTCCTATGGCCACTTTGTAGCGGTTATGCAGCAAACTCCGCCACTGCCTGTGTTCGGACCGAGAAGGCCCATGTCTTCACCGCAATGGCAAGAAGGCCACGGCACGAATGATGCCCCGTTTGCGCCAAACAATCGGGGGCATCTCCTTGACGTTCTCACATGAACCAGATTCGACCGAAAATGAACCATCCCGGCCGATCAGAGATTTCTTCTCCACGGCTTGCGCAGTTCTGGTCGTTGTAGCTTGGCCCGGCGTTTTGGGCTTGGTCGTCTATCGGATCGGCCACGCTCTCTGGACTCTTTTGTGGCCATAGGGCGGCACAAATTGCCTTTAACCAACGGAACCAAAAGGCGTTGCGGCGGATTCTGCTGAGGTTGCTAACAACATTTGGTAGGCTATGACCCATTTACCTTTGGAATACGCTGCTACATCCCCGAATGGAGCTGGGTCATTCGGCACCGACGACTTACCTCTTGTCGCCCTCGTCGAGCCGATCTCATTGTTCGGCGAGTGCCTTGTTGCCGCTCTTCAATCGGTGGACGAAGCCACAAAATTCCGGAGGTATCAGAGTGTCGCAGACTGGCGGGCGGGTGACTGTCGGTCGGCCTCTTTGGTCCTGTTGTGTCAAACCCGTGTCGGTGAGGCGGGCTCGTTCGCATTCGATGAGAGTATCGGTTTGCTGAAAGCCTGCGAGCCAGCGCCCGCATTTGCCATCGTCTCACATGACGAAGAGGTGGTGCAGATCTTGAAATACCTTGAAAAGGGTGCTCGCGGCTACATACCGACGAGCCTTCCGCTGCAAGTCGTGGTGCGAGCCTTGCGTTTGATCAATGCGGGCGGAGTGTTCATTCCTACTGCCTGCCTGGCTCAGCTTTCAGCACAGCCCGTGCAGCCGACAATTCCTGCAATGCATAACAAGAGTGCACTTAGTCCAAAAGAACTTTCAGTCGCAAGCGCGCTCCGAAAAGGAACGCCCAACAAGATTATTGCTTATGATCTTGGCATGTGCGAAAGCAGTGTGAAGACACACGTCAGGAGCATTATGAAGAAACTCAAAGCCAATAACCGAACAGAAGCTGCGTGTCTAATCAATAACATATTCGAGGAATTCGGTAGTTTCGGTAAACACTGCAAAGTGTTGGAGGAGGTCTAATAATCATAGGTTTATAGTCAAATGTTTTTTGGTAATGACATCCTCTATTTGCTTCCCGGACAGCTAGAAATATCTGGATGGTCTGGCTTAGCCAGCGTCGGATCTTCGAGGCCTGAACGGCTCCGCCTAACGTCAGGCAAAAGCCTCAGATCAAATCAATCAATCAGCCCGGTCGAACAGCTCGACAGTTGATCTCTTGATCCAAATCCCCTGCGAAGCTGACCATTCGCAATTCCCCGTCTTTCAAGTTGCAGCCAATTGCTTGAAAAATACAATACCGATAATTTCCTGTAAGCTCTCTGTGGCACGTGTCGAGCCTTTTGGCTGGGATGCTGACCGGAGGCCTCGGCCTCGATAGGACGGAACGAGGCATCGCCCCATCCCGACGTCGCGGAAAAGAGGTGTGGAAAATTCCTCTGCATCGCCACTGGCGGCTCAAAATAACATAGGCTTGATAGTGCATCACATGACTCGCTGCGAACAGCGGCGTTT
>JBBPYT010000023.1:0-2133 GCA_038199665.1 Hyphomicrobiales bacterium | reverse complement strand
TTCTGGTACTTGCGTGAAAAATGCAGCTTCGCCATGCTTTGCACCCCGTAGGTTCCGCGGGGCGTCCTGAAGCCCTTGCGGGCCGTGGATACGGGCCAAAGGTAGCGTTCTCCGTTGCTAGAGGAGACCTGCATGGTCTGAGACGAGAGATCGACCCTGATGTCAACGGCGGCCCTTGCGGTGCCCGACAGCAGCGAGATGCCGAGCCACATCGCGGGCGGAAGTCTCCAAACGCGCATACGCATGCTCCTCGGAAGGGGCTGTCCGATGTACCTCCAGGATTGAGCTTCATTGCCTGTGCGGTAAAGGCGCTCTTCGAAACAGAGTTTACGGGTTGCGCCGCGGCGTAGGCGCACGCCAGACTCCGGCCTCGAGCGGCCGAGGAGCGGCATAGAAGCAGCGCCGGTCGCGGGGCCAGTCGAGGCGAGGGGTATTGCCCGTGGCGGCCCTTCCTGGGAAAAGCCTTGCATGCCGATCGACGTCGTCGACCTTCGCACCTTCTACTCCGCCCCGCTGGGGCGGATCGCGCACCGCTGCATCGACCGCGTCATCCGCGCCTGGTGGCACAGCACGAGCGGGCTGGCGATGGCGGGCCTGGGCTATGCGACGCCCTATCTCGACCCCTTCCGCGACAAGGCCGTGCGGGTTCTGGCCTTCATGCCGGCCGAACAAGGCATCGTGCATTGGCCGCTCGACGGCACCTCCTCGACCGCGCTGGTCGAAGCCACGGCCCTGCCTTTGCCGGACAGCTCGATCGATAGGCTGCTGCTCGTTCATATGCTGGAGCCGACCGAACACCCGCGCGAAGTTCTGGCCGAGGTTTGGCGCGTGCTGACCCCCGGCGGGCGCATGATCGCGGTGGCCTGCAACCGACGCGGCTGGTGGGCGCGCGTCGACACCACTCCCTTCGGGTTCGGGCAGCCGTTTTCCCGCCGGCAACTGGGAGCGCTGCTCCGCGAGACGCTGTTTTCGCCGGAGCGGTTCGCCGAGGTGCTCTACGTGCCCCCTTTCGAGCGGCGCATGCTGCTCCGCCTGGCCCCGGCGTTCGAACGGGTCGGCGGGCGCTTGGCTCTGCCGGGTGCCGGCATCCATCTGGTCGAGGCGACCAAGCAGCTTTATCGTCCGATCCTGTTGCGCACCGCGGTCGGCCGGCCGGTTCCGCGCCGCGAGCCGGTGCTGGCCCCGATCGCCGGCCGGGGGAACAGTGCCGCCCGGCACGGTTCACCGCCGTGGGCGTCGCCCGGTCGCTCACTCCTTCCTGGCTGAAAAGTCTGTCGCATGCATGATGCTCCGATTCCGAGTCTGGTCGCCAAGCTTCGCGCCGGACCTCCCGTTTTCGCCGCCTGGATCGTGGCGCCGGACCCCGCCGTGGTGGAGACCCTGATGGGCGAGGGTTTCGACGGGGCAGTGCTCGATATGCAGCACGGCGGCTTTGACGTCGCCAAAGCGGCGGCAGGCATTGCCGGCTGCGCCCTGATGGGCAAGGCCGCCTTCGTCCGCATTCCGGTCGGCGACTACCCTACGGCGTCGCGCATGCTCGACGCGGGCGCTGCCGCCATCATCGCGCCGATGATCAATTCGGTGGCCGAGGCGCGGAAACTGGCGGCTTTCGCCAAGTACCCGCCGGTCGGCGAGCGCAGCTGGGGTCCGGGCCGGGCTACTGCGTTGAGCGGCTGTGAGGGTCAGGACTATCTGCAGCGCAGCAACGGCATGCAGTTGGCCCTTGCGATGATCGAAACGCGCGCGGCACTGGACGATGTCGACGCCATTCTGGCCGTGGCGGGCATCGACGGGGTTTTCGTCGGGCCGTCGGATCTGTCGATCGGGTTGAGCGACGGCAGCCTCGACCCCCATTCGGCGGACGTGGATGCCGCCCTGGCTCGTATCGCGGCAAGTGCGAAGGCAGCAAACAAGATAGCGGCCGTGTTCTGCTTCTCGGGAGGCCAAGCCAAGGCCATGGCGGCGCGCGGCTTCGGCCTGATGACGATCGCCACCGATCTTCTGCTCCTGCGCTCCGCCGCCCGCGCCGAATTGGCGGCGGCCCGGTGAGCTGAGCCGCCCGGGTTCGGCTGCCCGACATCCAAAGCCGCTCGCAGCTCCTGAACCGGCGCTCTCAGGTCATCGACGGGAGGC
>JBBPYT010000022.1:0-5319 GCA_038199665.1 Hyphomicrobiales bacterium | reverse complement strand
GTGCTGCCGCAAATCCTGCCGATCGAGGATGACGAGATCGCCGGGGTGGCCCGCAAGCGTTTCGAAAAAATGGGCATCAAGATCCTCACCGGGGCCAAGGTGACCGGCGTCGAAAAGGGCAAGGACAACATCACCGCAACCGTCGACGACGGCAAGAAGACAACCAAGATCACGGCCGACCGGTTGATCTCGGCCGTAGGCGTCGTGGGGAACACCGAGAACTTGGGTCTCGAGGCGCTCGGTGTGTCGATCGAGCGCGGCATCATCGCGACCGACGGCTACGGCCGTTCGAACGTCCCTGGCCTCTATGCCATCGGCGATGTCGCGGGCCCGCCCATGCTGGCCCACAAGGCCGAGCACGAGGGTGTCATCTGCGTCGAAACCATCAAGGGCCTGCCGACTCATAGACTCGACCGGCTGACGATCCCGGGCTGCACCTATTGCCAGCCGCAGATTGCTTCCGTCGGCCTCACCGAAGCCAAGGCCAAAGAGGCCGGCCATGACCTCAAGATCGGTCGCTTTCCTTTCGTTGGCAACGGCAAGGCCATCGCGCTCGGTGAACCCGAGGGTCTCGTCAAGACGATCTTCGATGCGAAAACCGGGCAGTTGCTCGGCGCCCATATGGTCGGCGCCGAGGTCACCGAATTGATCCAAGGCTTCGTGGTCGCGATGAATTGCGAAACGACGGAAGAGGAACTCATCCAATCGGTGTTCCCGCACCCGACCTTGTCCGAAACCATGCACGAGAGCGTGCTGGACGCCTACGGCCGCGTCATTCATGTCTGACGAGATCTGCGCCTATGATGAACCTTGAAGCCCTGCAACCGCAGAACATCCTCGTCGTGATCGTGATCGGCCTCGTTTCGGGCTGGCTCGCGAGCCTGATCGTCGGCGAGGGTGGCCTTGTGCGAGACCTGATTACCGGGTTGATCGGCGCCTTCGTGGGTTCCTTCATCCTGCACGGCTTCGGCGTCGTGCTGCCGATCTCGAATCCGCTGATCGCCGACATTATTATGTCGACGTTGGGTGCTGTCATCGTGGTGGTGCTCGCGCGGGTCATCGCCTGAACGCCGAGTGAGGACGTAATCCATGGTGGTGCTCGATCTGCTCAAGGACGATCCGCGCAAGCGTGAGCCTTTGCGCCCCCCGGCAGCGCTGCGGCATCCCGAGAAGGCGCATCGTCCCGACCAGCCTGTCCTGAGAAAACCCGATTGGATTCGCGTCAAAGCTCCGGGATCACCGGCTTACGCCGAAACGAACGCGATCGTGCGGGGTCATGGGCTGGTGACCGTGTGTGAGGAAGCGGGCTGCCCCAACATCGGCGAATGCTGGGAGAAAAAGCACGCCACCTTCATGATCATGGGCGACACCTGCACACGCGCCTGCGCGTTCTGCAACGTCCGCACGGGATTGCCAGGCGCGCTCGACGCGACGGAGCCCGATCGCATCGGGCAAGCCGTGGCCAAGCTCGGCCTAGCCCATGTGGTCGTCACATCCGTAGACCGCGACGACCTGCCCGACGGGGGCGCGGCGCATTTCGCCGCGACGATCGCGGCGGTCCGTCGCTTGGCGCCCGGCACGACCATCGAGGTGCTGACGCCGGATTTTCTGCGCAAACCGGGAGCGCTCGACCTCGTCGTCGCGGCCAAGCCCGACGTCTTCAACCACAACCTGGAAACGGTGCCCTCGCTCTATCTTTCGGTGCGTCCCGGCGCCCGGTATTTCCATTCGCTCCGCCTATTGCAACGCGTCAAGGAACTCGACCCGAGCATCTTCACCAAGTCCGGAATCATGGTCGGGCTCGGCGAAGAGAGGAACGAGATTGTGCAGGTGATGGACGACCTCAGGTCGGCCGACGTCGATTTTCTGACCGTCGGCCAGTATCTGCAGCCGACCAAAAAACATCATCCGGTGCTGCGCTTCGTGCCACCGGACGAGTTCAAGGAGTTCGACGCAGTGGCGATCACCAAGGGTTTCCTTGTGGTGTCGGCGTCGCCGCTTACTCGGTCCTCACACCACGCCGGCGATGATTTCCGCCGACTGCAGCGCGCGCGCAGCAATCGAGCGGCGTAAGGTTCGAGCATCAGCCTGGTGTATCGTCGCATTCCGCCGGCCGAAGATTGGCAACACGAGCGATGAGATCGAGGTCGTTCAGGACGGCCGAACGTTCCTTGCGGTTCAGCCATCGTTGCGCTTCCTCTACAGTACGAGCGTCGGATAGCTTTGCCTCGGCCATCACACGATCATGGTCGATTTCGCCGCGCCGGCGCTGAACGGGGGACGGCAGATAAGCCTCGTGCAACTCCCGCAACTCGCGGCTCGCATGCAGGGCCGCTATCCCGTCGGTGCCGTCGTAACCCGCGCGGGCCAGTTCGAGCGCGAGCGCGTTGGCGCGTGTCGCGATGTCGGGCGGGAACGTTTCCTCCGGGGTCCATAGCAGTCTGAACCGTTTCAGGAAAAGCCCGATCGAGCGTTGGCCGCTGGCCCAGGAAAGATAAATGGCCAGAATCAGGCCCCCTATGGTGGGCGACATCCAGGCGACCAGCGATGGCGAAATCAACAGGCCTGTAACAAGCGTCACGAAGCCCAGCGCCATATGCGACCGGTGCCGTCGAACGATGTCGCCGAACGGAATGGACCCGTCATCGCGGCGTTGCGGGCTCCAGCCCGTGTCGCGACCGAGGAGTATCTGCATGACCGAGCCTGACTGGATCAGCATCATGATCGGGGCCAGCAGCGACGACAGGATGATCTCGACGATCGTCGACAGGATGAGGCTGAACGCGCCGCCCGAAGCTCGGCGCGTTTCGGGCTGGAACAGGGCGATGAGCAGCCCGAAGGCTTTGGGGGCCAGGAGAACCGCCATGGTGACCCCGAAGAGATTGAGCGCGCGCTGTGCATCGAACCGCGGCCATGCGGGGAAGAGCGAGAAGTCCTGCGTGAAATATTCCGGTCGGATATAGGTCGACTGGAGCACCAGAACGATACCGACCAGGAGCTGAGCCATCCACAGCGGCGAGGCCGCGTAGCCCATGATTCCTGTGGCGAAATGCTGGCGCGAGGCCATATGGAAGCCCTTGGCCCACATGACCCGAGCATGCTGCAGGTTGCCCTGGCACCAGCGCCGGTCGCGCGCCGCGAGGTCGATGAGCGATGGCGGGCTTTCCTCGAAGCTGCCGCCCAGCACCGGCAGCATGGTCACCGCATAGCCGGCACGGCGGATCAGTGCCGCTTCGACGAAATCATGGCTCAAGATATGGCCGCCGAGGGGCGGTCGGCCGCGCAGGTCCGGCAAGCCGCAGTAGGCCGCGAAGGCCGCGGTCCGGATGATCGCATTGTGGCCCCAGTAGTTGCCGTCGCGTCCCATCCACACGGCGAGCCCCGAGGCGATGATCGGCCCGTGGATACGGGCCGCGAACTGCTGCAATCTCGCGAACAATGTATTGCGGTTGATGATGAGCGGCAGGGTCTGAATGATTCCGGCGTCGGGATCGGCCTCCATGGCGGCCGCAAGGCTGACAATGGAATGCGCCGTCATGAGGCTGTCGGCATCGAGCACGACCATGTTGGGATAGGCACCGCCCCAGCGCGAGACGAAGTCGGCGATGTTTCCCGCCTTGCGGCCAAGGTTCTTGCGGCGGTGGCGGTAGAAGACGTCGGCTTTGCCGCGCAGCCGGTCGCGCAAGGCGACGAGCGCCCGCTCCTCTGCGACCCAAATGTCGGGATCGGTCGTGTCCGACAGCAGGAAGAAGTCGAAATGGGCGCCGAGCCCCGTTGCGGCCACATCCTCGCACATGGCCTGCAAGGCACCGAAGACGCGGCTCGGCGCCTCGTTGTAGATCGGCATGACCACGGCAGTGCGAGTCTCCAACGTGGCCGGCAGGGGGGGCGGCTTGGGCGCAAAGAACAGGAGCCATACGAACCCGACAATGGCGCTTGAAAAGGAGAGGGCGATCCAGGAAAAATTCGCGACGAAAAGTGTGACCAGCATCCACTCCAGCAGGGTGACACCGCCGATGTCGACCACCCTGTACATCTCTTCCGTTCCGTAGGCCGTGACCACCAAGGCTCCGCCGAAAACCCCCAGCCTGGCAAGCCAGGGGGCATGGGTGTTGCGCGGCAGCACCCAACGGCGACGCTTGCTCTGGTCGAAACGCGACAGAGACTGGGTCGGCATCGGGATCGGATTCTCGGGCGGCATGGCCGGCATCGCCAGGATGTCGGAAAACCTTTGCGGCGCCGGCCCAGACTGCACGGACGGATCCTCGGTCAAGCCGTCCATCTGTAAAGCCATGTCTCGCTCACCGGCTTGCCGGCTGATTCCAGAACGAGCCTGAGCTCGGCGAGCGTCTCGCCACCGAATTCGAGTTCGAAAAGAACCCGAAGCGTCTTCCGCTCGCGGGACAAAAAGGGGCGGACCAAAACCACGCTTCCCACAGACGTCGACAACGTTGGCTGGACGTCGCCGCCGCGCTGGGGGTCACCGAACAATTCGCCTGTGAATTCGACGAGGAACCGCCGCCGTTTGGCGGTCGAGCCATGCCCGGCGCGCGTATCGGTCACCACCGCGAGAGTCGGATGGTCGGGCGGCGTCCAGCACCAGAATTGGCGATACGCGAAGGCTGCTTCGGCGCCCGGCTGAAGCACCGCCTTGGGTCGCCAGAAACAAATGACGTTGTCGTTGTTCTCCGAGTCGGTCGGGATTTCGACCAGCGCGACGCTGCCCTCGCCCCAATCGTTGATCGGCTCGATCCAAAGAGACGGCCGCGCTTCCCAATGCTGATCGTCGTCCTGAAGTTGGTTGAAGCTCCGCTCACGCTGCAGCAGGCCGAAGCCGCGCGGATTGGCGTCGACGAAGGCCGAAATCTGCAGCATCTGCGGGTTGGACACCGGTCGCCACAGCCATTCGCCGTTGCCGTTCAGGATCTGTAGCCCGGAAACGTCGTAGACGCCCTGGCGAAGGTCATCCACACTATGTCGGTCCACAGGACCGAACAGGAACATCGCGGTCGTGCAACCGAGCCCATAGTAGTCGGCCGGGCTGCGAGTGAACAATGTACATTCGGTGTCGATGATCGTGATGTCGCCTGGGCGCAGCGTAAACCTGTAGGCGCCCGCCATGCTCTCCGAGTCCACGAGAGCGTGGATGATGAGCACTTCGCTCACCGGGCTCGGCCGCTCGATCCAAACCTCCCTGAAGGCCGGAAACTCTTCGCCTTTAGGATCCCCGGTCCGGATCGACAAAGCACGTGCCGTCAAGCCGAAATTCTGGCCGTTGGCGAGCGAGCGGAAGAAGCTTGCGCCTTGGAAAATAGCAAT
>JBBPYT010000021.1:0-19661 GCA_038199665.1 Hyphomicrobiales bacterium | reverse complement strand
GGCCTGACCACCGGTTACGGCGGCACGCATCAGGCGATCGAGGACACCGCCCTGATGGCGATGATCCCGGGCCTCGTCGTGATCGACCCGGGCGACGCTACCGAAATCGACCAGGCGACGCGGGCGATCGCGGTTCACGACGGTCCGGTCTATATGCGCCTGCTGCGCGGAACGGTGCCGGTGGTGCTCGATCCGGCAAATTACCGGTTCGAGATCGGCAAGGCGGTGCTGCTCCGCGGAGGGTCGGACGTCGGCATCGTGTCGACCGGCCTGATGACGGAGCGCGCCATCGACGCGGCGGATGCTATCGCCAAGGACGGGCTTTCGGCAGCCGTGATGCATGTGCCGACGATAAAACCGTTCGACAGGGAGGCTGTCGTCAGGTTCGCCGGATCGGTGGACCGGATCGTGACGGCGGAAAACCATGTCGTCCGGGGTGGACTTGCCACGCTGGTGGCAGAAGCTCTCTTCGATGCCGGCGTCCGCAAGCCCATGACCCGGATCGGGCTGCCGGACCGGTTCATCGAATGCGGATCGGTCCCGACCCTTCAGGCGCGCTATGGCCTAGACACGCAAAGCCTCATCGCTGCAGCGCGCAAACAGGGCGGTGCGCCATGAAGATCACGACCATCGAAAGCTTCGCGGTCGGCGCGGGTTGGAAGAACTGGCTTTTCATCCGCCTTCGCACGGATGCGGGTCTATCGGGCCTCGGCGAGGGCACCCTCAACGGCTTCATCAAGACCACCGAGGCCGCGATCCGCGAGCTCGAACATCTCGTGATTGGCGAAGACCCGCGCCGGGTCAACGCGCTGGCGAAGAAGATGCTCGACAGCGTCTCGCTCGATGGGGGCCACATCCATCGGACCGCGATCGCGGCGGTGGAGGTCGCATGCTGGGACATTTTAGGCAAATCGCTCGGCGTGCCGATTCATCAGCTTCTGGGCGGGCGCGTGCGCGACAGCATTTTGGGTTATGCCAACGGCTGGTACCGGACCGAGCGCACGCCGGAGGGCTTTTTGGCCGCCGCCGAAAACGTCGTTGCCAAGGGCTTCAAGGCCATGAAGCTGGACCCGTTCGGTACCGCGCAAGGGTTCATCGCCGAGGAGGAGCTGAATCTCGCCTATGACATCTTGAAGCTGCTGCGCGAGCGACTGCCGAAGCACACGCGCCTGCTGATCGATGTTCACGCCCGCTTCACGGAAGCTGAGGCGATCCGGGCGGCCCGGCGCCTGGCGCCACTCGGTCTCTACTGGTGGGAGGAGCCGACGACCCGCGAGCGTCAGGAATGCGTGCATGCGGTCGGCCGCTTGAGCCCGATCCCGGTTGCGACCGGCGAGATGTACGACACGGTCGGGCAGTTCTACACGCTGGCCGAAGGCGGTGGCGTGAACATCTTTCAGCCCGAGCCGATGTCGCTCGGCGGCATCACCAACACGATGGCGGTCGCCCATCTGGCCCTGGCGCACGGCAGCTACATCGCCCCTCACCAGAGCGGCGGACCCGTCGCGACCGCGGTCTGCCTGCAGCTTGCCGCCGCTGTTCCCAATTTCCTGATCCAGGAGCATTTCGACGCCTTCAACGAGCCCTGGACACGGGATCTCGTCACCTGGCACCCGACGATCGACCCTGCCAACGGCCACCTGTCGCTGCCGGACGGGCCAGGGCTCGGCATCGAGCTTGTGGACGAGGTCGCGCGGGCCCATCCCTATGACCCGTCGGCCTATCTCAACGTGCACCAGGAAGGATGGGAGCGAAGGCTTGGGCAAGGCAGCGAAACGGCATGATCGGCACTTCGAATCAGGCGCTTTCCCGCTCGACGATTTCAAAATCGAGAGAGACGACGTTCGGCAGGTCGCGTGCTCCATTCAGCCGGCCGATGAGGTGCTCCGCCGCGCGCTTGCCCATGGCGTAGCGCGGTACCCGAACCGTCGTGAGCGTCGGAAACAGCTGTGCGGCCAGATCCATGTCGCCGTAGCCCGCGATGGCGAGGCGCTCCGGCATCTTCCAGCCCCGCCGATGACATTCCTGCACGGCGCCGATCGCAAGGGTGTCACTCGAGAAGAAGATCACGTCGATGTCGGGGGCGCGGTCCATCAAGAGCGTCAGCGCATCCCGGCCACCTTGTGGGGTGATCGGCACTTCGACGTCGAGGCTCGATCGATCGCTGTGGCCACGATCGGCAAGGGCCTGATGATAACCCGCGCGTCTCTGCTGCAGGCGGTCGTTGCCATGGATCGGGGTCGAAACGAAACCGATCCGCCGATAGCCCTTGTCGACCAGGTAGCAGGTCATCGCGTGGGCCGTATCGAAGTTCGACACCCCGACCGCCATGTCGATCGGCTGACGCCCGCGAACCTCGCTGATCTCGACGACGGCAACCCCCGTCTCTTCGAGAAGCTGCCGAGCGGCGGGCGACTGAACGAAAGCCTGAAGGATCAGCCCCGCCGGCTGCCAGCCCAGGATGGCCCGAATGGCGCTCTCCTCGGCCTCGAGCGTAAAGTCGCCTTGGATCAGGAGAAGCTGATAACCGGCCACCTGACAGGCGTCGGACATGCCCTGGACCTGCTCGGCAATTCCCGAATTGATCAACGGCGGAACCATGGTGCCGACAATCCGACGACGGCTTCGCATGGACGAGGCGAGCTGATTGCGAATGAAGCCATCACGCTCGACCACCGCCATGACACGGGCGCGGGTCTCGGGCGACACTTTTTCGGGATCGGTGAAGACGCGGGACACGGTCATGGGTGCCACGCCAGCGCGACGCGCGATGTCCTTCATCCCAAGAGGACGGGGCCTGTCAGCATCAGGGAGGTCGGACTTCGTCGTCATCGTGGCTCGGCGGGACGCTTACGAACTGAGACGGATCAACCCAGGTTCGACGCTCACGCCTTGTAGCAGCAGCCCTTGGACCCATCAAAACCGGTTGCTGGAACGACAAGGCTCACCCTGAGTTCCATGACGTCCCCGGACCTTACCCGCGCGAGGTGGTCACAAGGCCGATTATGCTCGATCACGCCAGTCAGAAATTGCGGCCGTAGCCGGCGCTCCAGCCGCCATCCACGGTAAGGACCTGCCCGGTCATGTAGCTGTTCAGCGGATCGCACAGAAACAGCGCCGCGTCGGCGATGTCCTTCGGCCGACCGATGTGGGGCGACGCGACATGGCTCGACATGCGAGAGTCTCCGGCGACGATTGCTCCGTCCCCGCCCGCTTGAATGAGACCGATCCCGACGGCGTTCAGCAGCACGTGAGGCCCGAGCTGCATGGCCAGGCCCCGGATCGCGGCGAGGGAACCGGCCATCCACGCCGAATAATCGGGGTGGCGCCGCATCGGCACGATGCCGAGCGCGCTCAGCAGGAATACGACACGGCCTCCGCCCCGGTCCGCCATCCGCCGGCTGATCACGGCCGCCACCCGCATCAGGGCTGCTTCGGTTTCGGCCGGCGGGTCGAGTTGAAGCCTGCAGGACACGACCAGGATGTCGGTCGGAGTGTGGGCCGCGGCGGGGGCGTCGACGCTTGGCCACGTAACCAGCGCGCCATTGGCCGCCAGGGCGTCGGCGACCGCGTCCGCGATGAGGTTGCGGTCGCCGATGATCGCTGCGCCGCGCCCCGTCAGGTCGATCTCCACACCGGCCTCCCCGATCGTTGTTCACGCTCGTCATTTGATGCTGGCAAGCCGACGCCGGGCAACATATCATCATGCTATTATAATCATAGACGCTGTCCCTAGCCGGAGCGGCGGAGCATGCTGCCGCTCCGCCCGGCGGCATCGAATGCAGGGAGGACGCATGACATCGAGGGCACAGAACCGCCCCGCCGGGGCGCAACGAGTCGAGTCCACGCCCGCGCTGACGGCCGACACGCTTGTCGAGCTTTACGAGCGCATGGTCCTGCTGCGTCGGTTCGAAAGCGCGGCGCAAATCGCCTGCCGCAAGGGTGAGACGCCGGGATTCCTGCACCTCTACATCGGCGAAGAGGCCACGGCTGTGGGGGTCTGCGTCCATCTTCGGCCGACCGACTGGATCACGTCCACGCATCGGGGGCATGGCCATGCGCTGGCAAAGGGCATGAACCCCAACATCCTGATGGCCGAGCTTTTCGGCAAGCGCGACGGCTGCTGCGGCGGCCGCGGGGGGACCATGCACCTTTACGACCGGTCGATCGGTCTGTTCGGCACCAACGGCATCGTGGCGGCCGGCATCAGCCACGCGGTCGGGGCCGGCATCAGCGCCCGCGTTCACGGCAAAGACGGCGTGGGTGTCGCCTGCTTCGGCGACGGCGCGGTCAACCACGGGGGTTTTCACGAAGCGATCAATCTTGCCGGCATCATGCGGGCGCCGACGGTGCTGGTCTGCGAGAATAACCTATACGCGACGGCGACGCCGCTCTCCTCCGCGACGCTCAACACGGAAATCGCCAGCAAGGCCGACGCTTACGGAATTCCAGGCGTTGCGGTCGACGGCAACGACGTGATCGCGGTCTGGCGGGTGATGGCGGATGCGATGGCGCGCGCCCGCTCCGGGGCCGGCCCGACGCTGATCGAGGCAAAGACCTACCGCACGGTCGGCCACCACGAGGGCGATCCCGTCACCGGCACCTATCGGACTCAGGCGGAAGTCGACGATTGGGCGAAGCGCGACCCGATCGCGACGTTCAGGGCTCGTCTGCTCGGTGAGTTTGGCGCGGCATCCAAGGATGTCCTCGACGCCATCGATGCAAAGATCGACGGGATCATCCATCAGGCCATAGAGTTCGCGCGCAACTCGCCGGAGCCGGACCCGGCCACGGCGCACGCCCACGTCTACGCCGAGCCGCTCAACCCGGCCGATGCGCTGGTCCAGACGGCGCCCCAGCGGACCGTGACGACGGGCTGGCTCGATGCGGTGCGCGACGGGATCGCCGAAGAAATGCGGCGCGACCCGCACATCCTCTATTTCGGCGAGGGCACCGGTGAACGGGGCGGCACTTTCGCACACACGAAGGGCCTGTGGGCCGAATTCGGCCCGAGCCGCATGGTGGACACGCCGATATCGGAGCAAGGGTTTACGGGCGCCGCCCTGGGGACGTCCGCCACGGGAAGTCGCACGGTAGCCGACCTGATGTTCGCGGATTTCATGTTCGAGGCCGCCGGCCAGATCGTGCTGCAGGCGTCCAAACTGCGATACATGTCCAACGGCCAGATGAACGCCCCCCTCGTCGTGCGGGTGGGCGCAGGCGCGCTGCGCAGCGCCGGGCCGCACCACAGCGGCACCTATCACCCGATGTGGGCGAATGTCCCTGGCCTGATCGTCTGCATGCCGTCGACGCCCGCCGACGCCAAAGGGCTAATGAAAACGGCGCTCCGGGCGGGCGACCCGGTGATCATTCTGGAGCCGAAGGCGCTGTTCGCCTCCAAGGGTGAGGTGCCCGAGGGCGATCATCTGGTGCCGTTCGGCGTCGCCAGGATCGCGCGCCAGGGCACCGACATCACGATCGTTTCGGCCGGCCAGCTCGTGCACCGGGCGCTGGCGGCGGCGGACAGGCTCGCGGCCGACGGCATCGAGGCGGAAGTGATCGATCTGCGCACCATCATGCCGCTTGACGTCAACACAGTGGCGGCAAGCGTCGCCAAGACGCATCGGCTGCTCGTCGTCGACGAAGGCCACGGTGCTTTCGGAGTCGGCGCCGAACTCGGCCAGGCCATGAACGAACTCGCCTTCGACGATCTCGACGCGCCGGTCGGCCGTCTGCATACCGATCCGCAGAGTCACCCCTTCGCCCCCTCGCTCGAGCGGGCGATGCTGGTCGATGTCGACAGGATCATCGGCGGCGCCAAGAGTGTGATCGAAGGCCGTGCCCCCGTGCCGCAACACTGGCGTTCGATCGGCATCCGGGCGGCGACGCCTGTCGCCCAAGCGGCGCTCTCGCCGGATGCGGCACCTGTTACCGCCGCTCAGTCCGCCTTGGCGCCCTCCCCGGCGGACGGTGAGCCGATCGTCATGCCGTTCGGCGATCTGACGGTCAGCGAGGGAACGGTCGTGAACTGGCTCAAAGCCGAGGGTGATCAGGTCCAGGTCGGCGAACTCGTGGCCGAGATCGAGACCGCCAAGGCGATCGTCGAAATCGAGGCGCCCGTCACGGGTGTGCTCGGCCGGATCGAACAGCCGAAGGGGGCAGTCGTGCCGATGGGCGGCCGCATCGGCGTCGTGCGCAAGGACTAGTGGTGAAAATAGACGCTTTGGTACCCTCATGCCGAATGACCGTTCTGGGTGGTGAGTCGGGCCTTTGCACCCAAGCTACTTCACAAGATCACCTACTTTGGGGATTGCGTGAATACGACGGCTCGAATCGAGAGCCTCTGCCGAACGCTCGATGAAACCGGTGCTGATCTCGTCGACATTGCTGCGGCGGCTGCCTTGCATGCCGACGGGGGCGGAGGCCCTACCCAGGGGGGAGCATCCGGTCAGGGGACGCAACCAGCGGCTCGACGTCTATGCACTCGGGATCGGATCATTGCCGATGGACTCGGTTATGCTCCCGACGATGGCCCAGCACGGCTCTGGGCCGGTGACGCTCCGAGCAACTAGCGATGCAAATGGGACGGTCTCGTAAGCTCAGGCTGCATCAAAGTGTGGTTCTTTGGCAGTTTGCTCCGGGAAGACTTACGCTCCGAGTGCACCCGTGACCAGCCGCATGACGCGGCGATTCGACCAGTCCTCCTATTCAGCAGAAGCAAAACGATACCTTAATCCGACAGCCCGGCCAGTCGCAGTCCTTCTGCCCACCGATGATAGTGTTCCGGGCGCCGGATGGGCACCAGATCCTTGAGGTTGGACAGACGTAACTCCGGATTGAGTTGAAGCAGGCGCGCCATGGTCTTCCCTGCGTGAGCCAGTTTTCCGGCGGTCGCAGCGCTGGCCGCGGCCACGCAGATCGCCAATGGAAAGTTCGATTGCTCTCGGACCGCACTTTCCGCCCATGACAACGCTTCATCGTCGCGGCCGGCAAAAAAATGGCCCAACGCAGTCGCCGTTTGCATACCGAAGGTTTGAGGATCCTGTGGGCTGAGACGCATGGCGCGAGACGCATGCTCGATAGCTGCCTCCGGCTCCCCAAGCAATGCCATCGCCCACGCGCTGAATTGCCAAGCCGACGCCAAATTCGGGTTGAGCACGAGAGCCCGCTTAATGAGCGCTGTGCCCTCATCAAGGCTGTCACTGAGGATGTTGAGCGCAAATCCCGCCATGCAGAGTGCGACTGCGTCGTCCCGCCCCAAAACCGCCGCTCGACGGGCCAACCGGGCGGCTTCGGCGGCCTCCGACGTAGGATCGGTTGCCCAACCGAACCCTTTGCGCTGTGCGTAGCTCCGCGCCGCCATCCCGTGGGCCGAAGCAAAATTAGGATCCAGCTCGATCGCCTTGTAGAAAAGCGTCAGCGCTTCTTTGTTGGCCGGCATGCTGAACTGGTGAAAGGCTGCCATGCCGCGCAGGAAATAATCATACGCGTCGAGGCTCTCGGTAGGCTTGCGCTTTGCCCTGGCTATTTCGGCTTGTTCCAACCGGGGCGCGATCGCGCCCACCACGCTCGCCGTCACCTGATCCTGTAGATCGAAAACGTCTTCGAGCTTGCCGTCATATCTGTCGGCCCAGAGATGCGCGCCCGTCTCTGCTTCTAGCAACTGCGCAGTGATGCGCACGCGCTCCCCTGTCTTTCGCACGCCGCCTTCCAGCACGTAGCGCACGCCCAGTTCACGCCCGACCTGTCGAATGTCGACCGCCTTGCCTTTGTAGACAAAGCTGGAGTTGCGGGCGATCACGAATAGCCATTTGATCCTCGACAACCCGGTAATGATGTCTTCGACCATACCATCGACAAAATAGTCCTGCTGTGGATCATCGCTCATGTTCTGGAAAGGCAGGACCGCGATCGAAGGCTTGTCGGGCAGAGCGAGCTGCGGCGAAGGCTTCTTCGGCGCCGCGGGCTCCGCTGGTGCCGCGGGCTTGGCCTGAGCAGGGACGCCGACTTGCAGCGAATAAACTCGGACCGGTTCGGCGATGTTCTTGAGTTCGGTCTGGCCGAGATCGGTCACCGCGAGATCGAGCCTCGCTTTCACCTGGCGATAGGCGTCCTCGGAAAGGCAGATCGCGCCGGGCCTGGCGATGCCCTCCAGCCGCGCGGCGATATTGACGCCATCGCCCATCAGGTCGCCGTCGCTCTCCTCGACGACATCGCCAAGATGGATGCCGATGCGAAAGTCGATGCGGCGCTCGGGCGGCAGCCCGGCGTTGCGCTCGACCATGCCGCTCTGTACCTCGATGGCGCAGCGCACGGCATCGACTACGCTGCGGAACTCGACGAGAGCTCCGTCGCCGGTGCGCTTCACCACGCGCCCCTTGTGTACGGCGATGATGGGATCAATCAAATCGCTGCGTAGCGCCCGCAGCCGCGCCAAAATGCGATCCTCGTCCGCGCCGGCGAGCCGGCTGTAGCCGACCACATCCGAGACCAGGATCGCCGCAATTTTTCGGGTCTCGCTCATGGTACCCCTCTGCCACTTTCGAGACTAGCACAACGTCCCGGCCAGAGCCGCCCCGTCTCGATATAAAGCGATTCGAAAGAGGGCAGCCCCGAGCCCTTGGCCGAATGGCGGCTTCGGGCGTTTCCGGCCATCAAGTTATGCCCCCAAAGAGCCAAGAGCTGCCCTTTCTGGACCCGCCTGCTCGCGTACCAAGTGTCGGATTTGGATCGAGCCTCCACTCGGCTTTTGATGTCGGTCACATCATGTAGCCGGCCGTCCAGCCGCCGTCGACGGTGAGGATCTGGCCGTTGATGTAGCGCGATTCAGGGGCGACGAGAAACAGCACCGCTTCGGCGATCTCCTCCGGTCGGCCGGGGCGGCCAAGCGGGATGTGTTCCATGAACGCCTGGGTTTTGGCGTGGAACTGGCCGTCCTCGCCGTAAAAGAGTTTCTTCGTCACCTCGGTCATGACCGACCCGGGCGCGACGGCATTGGTCAAGATCCCGGTCGAGCCGAGTTCGAGCGCCATCGATCGGGTCAGATGGATGATGGCGGCCTTGGCGGCGACGAACGGGCTTTGCAGCCGCACGGCGGCAAGACCAACCACCGACGCAATGTTGACGATCCGGCCCCCCTGCCCGCCCGCCAGCATCGGCCGCAGCGCCCGGCGACTGACAAGGAACAGTCCATTGAGGTCGACGCCGATGATGCGATCCCATTCCTCGACCGGAAATTCGTCGATCGTGACCCGGTGAGCGAGTGTGTTGACGCCCGCATTGTTGACCAGAATGTCGAGCCGGCCGAACACGTCGCTCGTGGTCTGGACCGCACGGTCGATCGACCCGGCATCGCGGATGTCGACTTCGCAAGCGATGGCATGCGGCAAGCTCGAAGCGACGGCCCGGGCGCCCGCCATGTCGATGTCGGCAACGACGATCGTCGCGCCATTATCCGCGAGCCGTTCGGCAATGGCCTTGCCGATGCCCCTGGCCGCACCGGTCACGAAGGCGACTTTACCGCCAAGATCGCATCGCATCGCCGCCCCCGCGGAGCCGGGCGCACTTGGCCAAGGCTCGCTTCATACATTCTGATACTATAATGAGCCAGTGGAGTGGCAATGCCAGGCTGGCTTCGGCGACTATCGTCCGTAACGGAGAGAACTGAAAGTGAAGAGGGCGTGAGAGCAAGCAATGCGAAGCGCGCTGCCAAGAGCGAGCGGGATGACGACCAGATCGAAGGCCAAACCGTCCTTGCGGAATTTCCTCGGGGCATATTGGTCCGCCAGGATGGGCCTCTCTACCGCCAATTGGCCGCCAGCCTGAGGAAGCCGATCGAAGACGGCTCACTGGGGCCGGGCAGCGCGCTGCCCCGCGAAGCTGACCTCGCCGAGCGCTTTGGGGTCAGCCTCATCACGGTGCGCCAGGCTCTCCGGGAACTGGAGACGGAGGGCGTGATCAAGAAGCGCCCCGCCAAACCCGCCATCGTGATCGGCGTCGAGGCCCGCGCGAAGTCGCCGTTCGAGTTCCAGAGCCTGGCGGCCATTGCCGCATCGACGAAGGACCGGCGGCTTGAGATCAAAAGCTACCGGAAGGAGCGTTCGGCCGCGGCCGCCGAGGCGTTCGGACTTGTCCCTGACGAAGCCTGCCACTGCCTGCGCGCCATTCTGTTCGTCGGTGATCAGCCCGTCGGCCAGACGACCTTCTATTTCCCGCCGACGATCGGCAGTCGGCTGAGGCGCAAGGATTTCGACGATGTCGTGGTGTTCCGCGCCCTCCAGCGGCATCTCGGCATCACGCTTTCGGGCGCCAGGATCACGGTTCGGGCCGAAATCGCCGACGCCAGGCTGGCCAAGGCGCTCCGCTATGAGATCGGCGGACCGATCCTAGCGATCGAAATGCTGTATCGAACGGGTGACGGCGAGCCGGTGGAACTCACCGTCAACCAGAACCGCGCGGATCACTTCAGCCTCAGCTACAACGCGCCGAACGATTTGCTTTAGCCATGCCGGTGCCTGCGCCACGACTCACCCGGACGGCGTGGACAAGGTCGAAACATTATAATAGCATGATGTTGCCTCCGTGAGGCGTCGTGGCGCCCCCGTCGTGAAGTGGCTTGTGGGTCGGATTGTTTATCGGCGAGCGACCGCTGTGATAACGATATCATCGTCAGGCCCGCCCGTGAGAGGCGGCGACGAAAGCTTCGGGATGAAGAAACGCCAGCCAGGGAGCAAGTTTCGTGAAACGCACTCAAAAATTCCTCGCGCTCGCGGCGATGGTGGCCTCCGTCTCTGCCACGAGCTTCGCGTCGCAGGCCTCGGCCGAGGACAAGACCTACAAGATCTATCTTTCCAACAATTTCGTCGGCAACGACTGGCGCCAGCAGATGGAGCGCGTCGCCGATGTCTCGGTCAAGAAAGGTCCCCTTAAAGGCCGGGTCGACCTGAAGATCGAGAACGCCGAAGGCACAGTTCAGGCGCAGATCAACTCGCTGAACAACATCATCCGGTCGAAGCCCGACGCAATTCTGATCGATGCGTCCTCGGCGGAAGCGCTGAACCCGACGATCAAGAAGGCCTGTGCGGCCGGCATCGTCGTGATCAGCTTCGACCAGGTAGTCAGCGAACCCTGCGCCTATGCGCTCGAGTCCGATTGGAGCCGCATTCCGGGCGTGATGGCCGAATGGATGGCCCAGCAACTGGGCGGCAAGGGCAAGGTGTTCATGGACCGTGGTCTCGCCGGGGCCCCGATTTCGGCTCAGATCGAGAACGGCTATACGGCGGTGCTGAAAAAATATCCCGGCATCGAAGTCGTCGGGAATTACAACGGCGAATACGCGCTCGGCCCGGAACAGGCCGGCGTCGCCAACCTGCTCGCCGCTCACCCGGAGGTCGACGGAATTTTAACCCAAGGCTACGGCAGCGGCGCCATCAAGGCCCTGCAGGATGCGGGCCGCAAAATCGTCCCGGTGACGGCCTTCTCCTACAATGTGGCGGCCACGACCTGCGCTCAGACCCAAGGCGCCAAATGCATCCTGGGATCGAACCCGGCCTATCTCTCGTCGGAGGCGATCCGGCTCGCGGTGGACATGCTCGACGGCAAGCCGAAACCGGCCGACCGTCACATCCTGGTCAACGGCGATTTCATCACGACCGATCCGATGAAGTCCCAGCTCTATCCCGAAGCGGTGATGCAGAAGATCGAAATCGGCAAGAACGCCTGGCCGGATCGCGCTCCGGGGCTGACCCTGCCGATCACGCCCGATTGGGTGGAGATTACCCCGAGCGAAGCCGCGGGCTCCTGAAGGAGCCTTCGACGGTTCCACAGCGCCAGCGGAGCGTGATCGGCTTTCGCCGAGCTGCTCCAGAGCCGAACGCCAAGCAGCGCTCGGTCCGGCCCTGAACGCGACATTTCAAGGCCTTTGGGGAGGAAAACATGAAATACTTGAAGCAATTGTGCGCCCTTGCTGCCCTATCGGCGTCCTTCGTGATGGGCCCGGCTTGCGCCGAGGGCAGGAAATACACGATCTACCTGTCGAACAATTTCGTCGGCAACGACTGGCGCCAGCAGATGCTTCGCAATGCCGAGCTGGTCGTGAAGAAGCCGCCGCTGGCCGGACGCGTCGACCTCAAGGTAGAGGTCGTGGAGACGACCGCCCAGGCGCAGATCAACTCGCTGAACAACATCATTCGGGCGAAGCCGGACGCGATCCTGATCGACGCGGGCTCGCCGAACGCGCTCAATCCCACCATCGAAAAGGCCTGCAAGGCCGGCATCCTGGTGATCGCCTTCGATCAGATCGTGACCGCCGACTGCGCCTACACGATGGAATCCGATTGGGGCCGGGCACCGGTCGTCGAAGCCGAATGGATGGTCCGGAAACTGGGCGGAAAGGGCACGATCCTGGTCGATCGGGGCCTGGCGGGCGCGACGATTTCGGCGCAGCTGCAGAACGGCTTCGAGAGCGTCATCAAGAAATATCCCGACATCAAGATCGGCGGTTACTTCAACGGTGACTACTCGCTCGGCCCGGAGCAGGCCGGCGTCGCCAGCCTTTTGGCCGCCAATCCTCAGGTCGACGGCATCTTCGTCCAGGGTTACGGGGCCGGCGCCATCAAGGCGCTGCAGGACGCGGGCCGCAAGATCGTCCCGATTACGGGCAGTCCGTTCAATCTGACCACGACGACCTGCGCGCAAACGTCGGGGGCCGAGTGCATCCTGGCCCCCAACCCGGCCTACCTGTCGGCGGAAGCCCTCAAGCTCGCGGTCGAAATCCTCGACGGCAAGAAGCCGCCGGAACAACACGTGCTCCTGCGCGACGCCTTCCTGACGACCGATCCGGTGCCCTCCAAGCTTTTCCCCGACGCCGTGCTGCAGAAGATCGAAATCGGCAAGAACGCCTTTCCCGACCTGCCGCCCGGCTTATTCCTGCCGGTCTCGCCCAGTTGGGTCGAGATCACGCCCAAGGAAGCGGCCGGGACCTGACGGACAGCCCTCGAACCGTGCAACGAGCCGGAGGGGATCGATGGACGTGTTGCAGGCCGTCAATATCACCAAGCGTTACGGCGGCATCACGGCCCTGTCCGACGGCAATTTTCACGCGCGCGCCGGGGAGGTTCATGCCCTCCTCGGCGAGAACGGGGCCGGCAAGAGCACCTTCATCCAGATCCTGGCCGGCGCCGTCCGGCCCGACAGCGGCAACATCACGATCGATGGCGCGCCCTATCGGGCAAGCAATACGCGGGAAGCCCAGGCGGCCGGCATCGGGGCGGTGTTCCAGGAACTGTCCCTCATTCCCGACCTCACAGTCGAAGAGAACATCTGGTTTCGCTGTGAGCCGCTTTCTTCCATCGGCACCGTGAAGGCCGCGGCCATGCGTGCCGCGACCCGGGATCTTTTGGCGCGCTACCGCTTCCCCGAGCTTCGTGTCGACCAAGAACTCCGCCGCCTGACGCTCGCCGACCGCCAATTGGTCGAGATCGCCAAGGCCTTGGCGCGCAGTCCGTCGATCCTGATCCTCGACGAAGCGACCTCGGCCCTGGCGTCGAGCGAAACCGAATGGCTGCTCGGCCTTGCCAAGCGCCTCGCAGGGGATGGAGCGCTGGTGATCTACATCTCGCACCGGCTCGGCGAAGTCCGCCGGATCGCCGATCGGGTCACGGTGTTCCGCAACGGCAGCAGCGTCTCGGCTTACGACACCGCAAAGGTCGACGACGAAACCATCATCGCGGACATGCTGGGCCGCCGCATGGACCGCCTTTACCCGGTCCGCCGGTCGACCGCGACGGAGCGCGTGGCCCTGAGGGTGCGTGACCTGGGCGTCCATCATCGGCTGACGGGCGTGAACCTCGACCTGCGGGAGGGCGAGGTGCTGGGCGTGGCGGCCCTGCAGGGACATGGGCAGCGTGAATTGTTTCAGGCGCTTTTCGGGGTCAGCCGGTCACAGGGGCGGGTCGAACTCTGGGGGCGAGCGATGACGCTGAGAAGCCCGCGCGATGCGCTGGCCGGCAAGGCGGGCATCGCCCTCGTTCCGGAAGATCGCCGCAACCACGGCCTGCTCATTTCGAAAAGCGTGCGCGAAAACCTGACGCTCTCGATCATCGCGCGGTTCACGCGGTTCGGCTTTACCGACGCCGGCCGTGAACGCGCCCTCGTGGCCGAGATGGTGAACTTTTTGAGGATCAAGGCGACGGCCGAGCAGCCTGTCGGCACATTGTCCGGCGGCAACCAGCAGAAGGTGATTTTCGGCAAGATGCTGCTGACCGAAGCTCGAGTCCTGCTGCTTTACGACCCGGCGCGCGGCATCGACGTCGGGACCAAGGGAGAGATTTTCCAGCTGATGCGGGACCTCGCCGCCAAGGGCTACGCGATCCTTTTCTATTCGAGCGACCTGGCCGAGATCGTTCACGTAGCGGACCGTGTCGCCGTGCTCAGGAATGGCCGCGTTGCCGCCGTTCTGGACGGCGATGGCGTGACCGAGCGCGACATTCTGCGAGCCGCCATGATCGAACGCGAGGCGGCATGACCGCTTCGAACAGCCGGCCGCTGGAAAGCGTTGCGTCGAGGCCCGCCCTCCATCGTGATGCGCTTCGCACAGCCTTGAGCGATCGCGCACCCTTCCTTGTCGCCTGTGCCATGGCCCTGGTGCTGATTGCCATCTACGGCTCGCTGCGCGAAGGCGTGTTCACGCTGGAGGAGATCAACCTCGATACGGCCGCCGCCATGACGCTGATCCTGGCCGCCACGGGCCAGACCATCGTGCTGCTGCGCGGCGGCATCGATCTTTCCATCGGCGGAGTCATCAGTTTCGGGACCGTGCTGGCGGCGACGAAGTTCGGCGACGATCCGGCTCGGACCGCCCTCTGGAGCGTCCTGATCGGGCTGATCGGTTTCGGGGTCGGCGCCATCAACGGGCTCCTGATCACGGTGCTGAAGCTGCAGCCGTTCCTGGTGACCCTCGCCACGTGGTCGATCGTGTCGGGGGCTGCCCTGCTCGTTCTGCCGACGGACGGCGGCAGCCTGCCCTCGACCTGGATGGCCTTCGGCACGGCCTCCATTCTGGGGCTGTCGACGTCGGTGTGGCTGCTGGTGTTGCTCTGCGGGTTTTGGCTCTGGTTCCGCCGGACCCGCCTCGGTATCTCGATTCGCGCAACGGGCTCCAACGAGCGCTCGGTCCTGCTGTCGGGCGTTTCCCCGCTCTCCATCAATGTCGCCACCTTCGGACTGTCCGGGCTGTTTGCGGCGCTGGCCGCGCTCTATCTCACGACGCAGACGGGCGCCGGCTCCCCCACGATCGGCAAGGACTATATCCTGCCCTCGGTAGCGGCGGCGGTGATCGGCGGCATAAGCCTCTTCGGCGGCCGCGGCGGGCTCATCGGCACGATCATCGGGGCATTCATCCTGACGATCATCGGCAATCTGGTGTTCGTCCTGTCCGTGTCGAGCTACTGGCAGCCGATCGTGTCCGGCGTCATCCTGCTGGTTTCGGTGCTGGCGAGTTCGATCGCCGAGACATCGGCCCGCCGAAGCCTCAGCTGATGCCGAACATCCAACGACATCGCGCGATCCTGCTGGCCTACCTGGGCATGATCGTGCTGCTCTTGCTGACGAGCCTCGTCTCGCCCGGCTTCCTGGCCGCTGCGCACCTCCGCAGCACGGCCGTGCTGGCCGCGTTCATCGGCATCGTGGCGCTGGGCCAGACCTTCGTGATCATTGGCGGCGGAATCGACCTGTCCGTCCCCTGGGTGCTGAACGCCGCCGCCGTGCTGGTGACGATGATTGCCCGGGGCCAGAACGAGCCGCTGCTCTGGGCCGTGCCGCTGATTCTGGCGGCGGGGGCCCTGGTCGGCACGGTCAACGGGCTCGGGATCGCGGTCTTCGGCGTCCCCCCGATCATTATGACGCTGGCCGTCAATGTCATCCTCCAGGGCGGCATCCTGGTCTATACGGGCGGCGCGCCGACCGCGTCCGCACCCCCGGCCATCCAGTTCCTCGCGGTTGGCCGCATCGGGCCGCTTCCGGTCGTGCTCGGGATCTGGATCGTGCTCGCCGTCGCCGCCTCGATCCTGCTCTCGAAGACGGCGTTCGGGCGCTATCTCTATGCGGTCGGCACCAGCCGGACGGTCGCCGAATTCTCCGGCGTGCCGACGCTCCGCACGACGGTGCTGGCCTTCACCCTGTCCGGCTTCAGCGCGGCTCTGGCCGGCATTCTGCTGACCGGCTACTCGGCGCAGGCCTATCTCGGCATGGGCGATCCATACCTGTTCACATCCATCGCGGCCGTCGCCATCGGCGGCGCTTCGATCCTCGGCGGCAGCGGCCATTATATCGGCACCGTGGCGGGCGCCCTGGTGCTCACGATTCTGACCGGGCTATTGCCGGCCCTCAACCTGTCGAACGGCGCGCTGCTGATCGTTTACGGCGCGGTGATCCTCGTGACGGTTTCGCTCGCGAGCGAAACCATGTCCGATATTCTTTCGATTCTGCGAAGGCCCGTGCGTTCCGGGGCCGGCAAGGTGCGAGGAGGAGAGCCCACGTGACCCAGATCACCTGCGTCCTCGACGCCAAAGCGCTGCTCGGGGAAGGCACCTATTGGGATATTGCGGCGCAACGGCTCTGGTGGATCGACATTTTTTCCAAAGCCATTCACCGCTACGATCCTCGGACCGGCAAGAACGAGACTTTTCAGGCTCCCGAATACCTCGGCTGCCTTGCGGTGCGGCAGAAGGGCGGCCTTGTCCTCTCGATGAAGAGCGGCTTCCACTTCTTTGATCCGGAGATCGGGCAGTTCGAGCCGATCACCGATCCGGAAGGTCACCTGCCGCACACGCGCTTCAACGACGGCAAAACGGACCGGCAAGGCCGCTTCTGGTCGGGCTCGATGTTCGAGCAGCCCGGCAAGACGCCGGAGAAGATCGGGTCGCTGTACCGGCTCGACGCCGATCTTTCCTGCCACAGGATGGTCGAGAACGTCGGCTGCTCGAACGGGCTCGCATGGAGCCCGGACAGCCGAACCATGTACTATACCGATAGCCATACCCCGTTCGTCTGGGCCTGGGACTTCGATCCTGCGACCGCCGCGATCGAGAACCGGCGCGTCTATGCCGACCTCTCCTTCATCGACGGCATCGTAGATGGGGCCACCGTCGACGCCGAGGGCTGCTACTGGCTGACGGTCCCGTTCAAGGGCAAGGTAATGCGCTACGACCCGGCCGGCCGGCTGATGCGCGCGATCGAGATGCCGACGGACCTGCCGACCTGTTGCGAATTCGGTGGGCCGGATCTCGATGTCCTTTACGTCACCACGGCAACGCTTCGGCGCCCGCCCGAGGATTTGCGGGATCAGCCGCTCGCGGGCGGATTGTTCGCCCTCGACGTCGGCGTGAAAGGCCTGCCCCTGGTGCCGTTCGCCGGCTGAGATCAAGCCTGGCTTGAGGCCGCGCGACATGCATCGACATCCGCGGGGTGTCAACCTGCAAGTGAAACGGACCCGAGAGCCATGCAGATCGTCAGGATCGAGACCATCTGGTTCGACGCAGTTCCCCAGTCCAAGTGGCAACTGGCGCAAGGTGCTGCGCGGCAAGCGTTGCCCAACAATCTTTGGGTGCGGATCTTTACCGATACCGGCCTGATCGGGCTCGGAGAAACCTATTACGTCCCCCGCGCCATTGCGGCGGTCATCCAGGATGTGTATGCGCCGCTGCTGATCGGCCGGGACGCCCGCGACATCGAGAACCACTGGGCCAACCTTTTCGCCCTGGTCAGCTTCTGCGGCGCGATGGGAGCGGAGATGCGGGCGCTGTCGGCGATCGACATCGCGCTCTGGGACCTTGCGGGCCAGAACGCCGGAGAGCCGATCTACACCATGCTGGGCGGGCGCAGCCGCGACCGGATCCCCGTCTACAACACCTGCGTCGGGACCGGGACGCACGACGATCTCAACGCCTGGCTTGGTGGGCGGGCTGGCGAACTGGCAGCGAGTCTTCTCGGCCAAGGCGTCTCGGCCATGAAGATCTGGCCCTTCGACCAGTTCGCGCCAACGCTCGCCGGACCCGAACAGTCGCGAGCGCCGATGATCATCTGGGGGGCGCAAACCGCGGCCGGTACGCTCGGCCAGTCGATTAGCAACGACGATCTCCAGGCCGGACTCGCGATCGTCGAGGATATTCGGCGCGCGGTCGGCGACAAGATGGCCATTGCGATCGAGGGACATGCCCGATGGGGATTGGCGGCGGCGACCCGCATCGCCCGCGCCCTCGAACCCTACGACATCCTTTGGCTGGAAGAGATCATGCCGCCAGACAATGTCGACAGCTACTTGAGACTCAAAGCAGCCACCACAATCCCAATCTGCCAGAGCGAGCGCGTATTCACCCGCTACGGCATGCGTCAATGGATAGAGAAGGGCGCGACCGACATCGTCATGCCGGACCTGTCCTGGGGCGGTGGGCTCACGGAAGGCCGCAAGATCGCGGCGCTTGCCGATACCTACTACATGCCGGTCACGTGTCACGACACGATCGGCCCGGTCGCCCTGTGGGCTGCGACACACCTGATGCTGCACGTCCCGAATGCCCTGATCATGGAGACGGTCCGTGGCTATGTGGACGGCTGGTACGACGACGTGGTCACGGACCACATTCCACTGCGCGAAGGGTTCCTGTCGCTGCCAGGTCGTCCGGGGCTTGGCACGCGACTGCGCGACGACATCACACAACGCCCCGGCGCCCATGTTGAGATCAGCACACGGGAGACCTTGCCCCAAAGGTGAAAGCGCTCACGCCGCCGCAAGAGCGATCGCGATGCCCTGCCCGACGCCAATGCACATGGTCGCCAGAGCCCGCTTGGCGCCGCGCTCGCGCAGATCCAAGGCCGCGCTGCCGGTGATCCGGGCGCCCGAAGCGCCGAGCGGGTGGCCGAGCGCGATCGCGCCTCCATTGGGGTTGACGTGCTCCGCATCGTCGCCGAGCCCGAGGTCGCGCAACACGGCCAGGGCCTGGGATGCAAAAGCCTCGTTGAGTTCGACCACCCCGAAATCCCCGATCGCGAGCCCCAGCCGGGCCAGCAGTTTCCGGGTCGCAGGCACCGGTCCATAGCCCATGATGCGAGGCTCTACGCCCGCTGTTGCGGCGCCGAGCACGCGAGCGATGGGCTTCAGGTTCCAGCGCTTCACCGCCGCCTCGGACGCGAGCAGCAGGGCGGCCGCACCATCGTTGACGCCCGAGGCATTGCCGGCCGTGAGCGTGCCGTTCTTGCGAAACGGGGTGGGCAGCTTGGCCAGGGCATCGAGCGTCGTCCCGGCTCTGGGATGCTCATCCTTCTCGACGATGAGGGGCGCCCCCTTGCGTCGCCGGATCTCGACAGGCGTGATTTCGCGACCCAATCGGCCGCTGGCCTGGGCGGCCACGGCCTTCTCCTGGCTGCGCACCGCAAAGGCATCCTGGTCGGCGCGGCTGACGTTGAACTGCTCGGCGACGTTCTCTCCGGTCTCCGGCATGGAATCGATGCCGTAGAGCTGCTTCATCAGCGGGTTGACGAAGCGCCAGCCGATCGTGGTGTCGTGGATTTCCGCGTGGCGGGAGAAGGCCGTCTCGGCCTTGGGCATCACGAAGGGGGCGCGGGACATGCTTTCCACGCCGCCCGCGATGACGAGATCGGCCTCT
>JBBPYT010000020.1:0-16790 GCA_038199665.1 Hyphomicrobiales bacterium | reverse complement strand
TGATCTGACTGAGGGTTGCGGACTCTGAGCGGAAAGCCGAGGAGTGACTTGGGGTGGCGAGATCGTGCTGACGCCCACCTCGCTTCGCAAGGACAAAAGCGTGACAAGGGATCAAGAACATGTAGGGGAACTTTGCATCCGGTCCGATGGAATTGCTACTGTTCAGCGAAAAGGCCCATTTCCCTTCGGGTGCTGAGGCTTTAAGCATCTCAGCATGCCCCAGACAACGCTTACGGACCCGCCGATGCATACCCCTGCTAGACCTCTTCGCTTTGCCCTCGTGGTGATGGGGGTTTCGGGTTCGGGCAAGACGTCGATCGGCGCCGCCGTGGCGAAGAGGCTCGGCATCGGGTTCGTCGATGGGGACGATCTCCATCCGGCAGCAAACGTCGCCAAGATGAAAAGCGGCGAGCCGCTCACCGATGGGGATCGCTGGCCCTGGCTCGACCGCGTGGGCGCCGTGCTGCGCGATCGCGCGGCTTATCCGGCCGGTGTGGCCGTGGCCTGCTCGGCGCTCCGCCGCTCCTATCGCGACCGCATTCGGGGCGAGGCGGCAGGGGCCGACACGGGCTTCCTTTTCCTCGACATCACGCCGGCTGTGTCCGAGGCCCGCCTGAAGGGCCGCAAAGGGCATTTCATGCCCGTCAGTTTGGTGCAGAGCCAGTTCGAGACGCTTGAGCGGCCGGCGCCTGACGAGACGGACATCATCACGGTCGAGGAAACCCAGGGCTTCGACGAAACGGTGAGCAAGGCGGCGAATGCCTTGGTCGGCACAGGCGGGGCTGAATGATCGCCGACGCCGTTGCAGCGTTCGCCGAGATATTCACGCCGCCGTTCCGCGCCGTGCTGGCCAAGGTTTTCGGGCTTACCCTGCTGATCCTGGTCTTTGCCGTGGCCTTGCTCCACCACGCGCTGATCGCGTTCGTGGCGTTGCCCTATGCGTGGCTTGCGACGTCGGTCTCGATCCTGGCCGGCCTGGGTCTTGCGGTCGGCTCGGTGTTCCTGGTGGCCCCGGTCTCGGCTCTGGTCGCGGGCTTCTTCATCGACGGCTTGGCCGAGCGGGTCGAGCGCGACGTCGACCCGCTGGCGCCGCCCGGGCGACCCCTGCCGGTCATGCGGGCATTGGCCCTTTCGGTACGCTTCGCGCTGTTGTCGCTGGCCGTCACGCTGCTGGCGCTGGCGCTGCTTCTGGTGCCTGGCGTGAACGCGGTGGCGTTCCTGTGCGCCAACGCCTACCTGCAGAGCCGACAGTATTTCGAATTCGTCGCCCTGCGTCACATGCCTCCGGAGGAGGCCGGCGCGCTGCGCCGTCGCCACGCGGGGCGGCTCTTCGCGGCAGGCTTCATCCTTGCGGCATTCGTCTCGGTGCCGCTGCTCAACCTGCTGACCCCCCTGTTTGGGGCCGCATTCATCGTGCGGGTGTTCAAGCGACTGGATCCGGGCGCCTCGGCCGTCGTGCCGGTCCGGCGCCGGTAGCGAAACCCCGCAGCCTCGAGCGCGGAGGCTAGGGGGTCATGCGGTCCCGGTCGAACTGGCCGGTCTTGCGATAGCGGTAGAGGTACGTCGGAACGATCGACGCTATGGCGGTCGGGTCGATGCCGAGTCCGCTCAGCGTCAGTCCCGCCTCGATCGCTTGCGGCGACACGATGTTGTCGCGTTCCAGCAGTTTCAACTGGTCGCGGGTCGTCAGCAGCATCTTGGGAAACAGCCCCATCCCCAGGGTGTCGAGCGCTTCCGTCATGGCGGCCGGATAGCGCGCAAGGCCGAAGGATATGGGCAGCAGCACCCTGTGCCGGCCCGTGACGGCGCAGATATATTCGAGGATTTCCCGGAAGCTCTTCACCTCGGGCCCGCCAAGTTCGTAGATCGCGCCAGGCCGGGCGTTGCCGTCGGCAGCCTTGGCGACCGCCTCGGCCACATCGCCCACATAGGCGGGCTGGAAGCACGTTCGGCCGCCGCCGATCAACGGCAGCATCGGTGCCATGCGGGCCAGTGCGGCGAAACGGTTGAAGAAGTCGTCCTCGGGGCCAAACAGGACGGAGGGCCGCAGGATCACGGCATCGGGAAAGATCTCCCGCACGGCATCCTCGGCGCGGCCCTTGCTGCGGGCGTAGGCCGATTCGGCTTGGAGATCCGCCCCGATCGCCGAAACATGAACGAAACGGCGCACGCCCGCTTCCCGGGCTGCCTTGGCGGCGGCCCGAGCGCCGAAGGTATGCACCGCCTCGAAATTCTGCGGACCGCTCTCGGTCAGGATGCCGACGAGATTGACCGCCACTTCCGCGTCCCGCAGCGCCGCCGCCAACGAGGACGGGTAGCGCAGGTTGGTTTGCACCGGCTGGATCTGTCCGACACGCCCCATCGGCTGAAGGTAGTTGGCGATATCAGGCCGCCGCGATCCGGCACGGATGCGCCAGCCCCGGTTCGCGAGCGCCCGGACGACGTAGCGGCCCAGAAATCCGGTGCCGCCGAACACCGCGGCGAGGCCTTCCGTAGCAAGGTCCTTCCCGGCCATGTTGGTGGTCTCCTGAGAAAGCCCATGGGGCGAGGGTTGCGAGCCAACACGGCTGCGTCCGATCCGTCCATGGCGCCGCAATGGAGGGGGCTGCGCAACCGATCTGACGCCCGGTCGAGGACGCGGACTTCGTTCTAGACAATGCCCTCCGCCCTGTACAGATCGCGCGGGCAAGGGCCTGCGCGGCTGGCCACCACGGGCAGGCCGCCCGTAAGCCTTCCCGCTCGGCACCGCCGCTCCTGTTGCTTTGGAGGAGTGCAGACCGTATGAACAGCCAAACCTTGAGCGGCGTCGAGGAAACGATCGGGCTTCATGACCTGAAACACGGGAGGATCAACATGCGACGGATAAAATTTGCGCTGCTGGCGACAGTTGCGGCTCTGGTGAGTTCGGTCGCCGTGACGGCGGTCGCGCAGGCCGACACCAAGGACATGCGCATCGCTTTTTCGAACAACTACGCCGGCAATTCCTGGCGTCAGGCGATGCTGAAAAGCTATGACGCCGTGACCAAGAAGGCGGTCGCCGACCATGTCGTGGCCGCAGCCGACGTGTTCACCACCGCCGACAAGGAAGTGCCGACCCAGGCGGCTCAGATCCAGAACCTGATCCTGCAGGGCTACAATGCCATCGTGATCAATGCGTCCTCCCCAGACGCGCTGAACGGCGCCATCAAGCAGGCCTGCGACGCCGGGATCGTGGTGGTCTCCTTCGACGGCATCGTTACCGAGCCGTGCGCCTACCGCGTGGTCGTGGATTTCAAGAAAATGGGCGATCAGGAGGTCGAGTACCTGGCCGGGCAGTTGCCGAAGGGAGGCAACCTGCTCGAGATCCGCGGCGTTGCCGGCACTTCGATCGACGATGAAATCCATAACGGCATCGTCGAGGGCGTGAAGAAGCACCCCGAATTCAAGCTCGTCAATTCGGTCGAGGGTGACTGGGACCAGACCACGGCCCAAAAGGCCGTTGCGACAGTCCTGCCCTCGCTGCCCCCGATCGCGGCCATTGTGGATCAGGGCGGTGACGGCTACGGGGCCGCGCAGGCGTTCAAAACCGCTGGGCGCCCCACCCCGACCATCATCATGGGCAATCGCCAGGATGAGCTTCAGTGGTGGAAGGAGCAGAAGGCCGCCAACGGCTACAAGACATGGTCTGCCTCTATCGCGCCGGGCGTCTCGACGCTCGCCTTCTGGGTGGCCCAGCAGGTGCTCGACGGCCGCAAGGACATGCCGCACGACCTGCTGGTTCCGTATCTCGAATTCACCCAGGACGATTTCGAGGCGGCCCTGCCGAAGATCCCGGCCGGCGGCGTTGCCAGCGCCGAATATACGCTCGATGACGCCAAGAAGGCGATCGACGCCAACATGAAGAAATAAGGCGTCCGGAAGGCCTGAGGTTCACCGAACGGAAGGCCTTCCGCGGCTCGATCAGAGCGACTGCCGAACGGCGCAGGCGCAAGCCCTCTTTGGGGCGAGAGACAGGGCATACCGACCTTGGCCGACACCCGGTGCGGTCCCTTGGGGCCAAGTGCCAGACTTGCATTGCGTCATCACTCATGGACGCCGACTACGATCATGAGCCTCCTCCGGCATCAAGCCTCGGGTCATCGGCGCTCCGAAAATCCGTCAGGCGTACTGGTGCCGACTTCCGCGCGACGCGGAGTTACCCGAACTGTGGAAAGTCCGCCCTGCCATCATCATTTCCTTTCGCAACGCGCTCCACGGTCATGTGACGGTGGTGCCGATGACGACCGTGGAACAGCCCGGCAACGAGTGGGCATATGGTTTACTGACATCGTTCGACGGGCACAGGGTGTCGTGGGCGATCTGTGACGAGCCTCTGACAATCGCGGTCAGCCATCTGGAGCCGCGCAGGACGATCCCGCGGATAGCGGTTGCGGAATTCGAAGAGATCATGTCGCGACTTCTGCGTTGGCTGCCGCGTCTTCCTTGCACGCGGTCGGCAGATAGCGAGCGGCCCGTCTTCCACAACAAATGCGCTGGACACGCATGCGTGCCTATCGCAAAGCTCGGCGCATCCTCATCTTGGAAGCCCATGCTACCGAGGCCTGAGAGGTTAGGGAGATTCGATCAGGCGCCGATCAGGACCAAGCTGGCGGTGCAAAGGCAGATCGACAAAGGCGTGAGGGCGTTCTGAGCACCGCATTCCTCGTTCTCTCCGTTGTGGCTTGCGCCTATACGCTGCTCGCGGCCGGTTTGGTCGCCCGCGCCCGGCAGGCGCGTGGCCCGCCGGCCGCAATGCGGGTTCCGGATGGGCCACCGAGCGTAACGGTGCTCAAACCGCTGCATGGCGACGAGCCGCGGCTCTACCAAAATCTCGCGACCGTTCTGCGACAGGATTATCCCGGTCCTGTCGAGGTGATCTTCGGTGTCGGAGACAGGTCGGACGCGGCGGTCGCCGTCGTGGCGCAACTGAAGGCCGACTATCCGGCCCCTGCCATCAAGCTCGTCGTGGATCCTCGGCGAGGGGGCCAGAACGGCAAGGTCTCGAACCTGATGAACATGGCGGAGCATGCCCGCCACGAGTTGATCGTGCTCGCCGACAGCGATATCGCGGTCGGGCCTGACTATCTGCACCGGCTCGCCGTCGCGATGGCCGAGCCCGGTGTCGGTGCGGTCACCTGCCTGTACCGCGGCGTTCCGCTGCCCAACGTCTGGTCGCGGCTCGCGACCCAGTGGATCGACTTTCACTTTATGCCGAACGTCCTGGTCGGCATGGTGCTCGGCCTGGCGAAGCCCTGTTTCGGCTCGACCATCGCGTTGCGGCGTGAGACGCTGAAGCGGATCGGCGGGTTCGCGGCCTTCAAGGACGTACTGGCCGACGATTACGCCATCGGCGACGCGGTGCGAAAGCTTGGCCTGCGAGTGGCTGTGCCGACCGACCTCGTTCTGGGCCATCTTTGTGCCGCCGCGTCGCCGGGCGCCGTGCTGCGCCAGGAATTGCGCTGGGCCCGCACCATTCGCTCCGTGGATCCGGCCGGTTTCTTCGGGTCGCTGGTCACCCACCCCATTCCGTTGGCCACGATCGCGGTCTTGTGGTCGGGTTTCGCCGGCTTGGCTCTCGGCGTCTTGGGCACAGCTGTTGCATCTCGGTTACTGCTGCAGCTTTTGATCTGCCGGTTCATCCGGATACGCCCGAAAGGCCTTATTCTGGGCCCGGTCCGCGATTATGCGGCCTTCCTGGTTTTCCTACTCAGCTTCTGGCCCGGTTCGATCGATTGGCGCGGCCATCGCCTCGCCCTCCGGTCCGATGGTACCCTCGCCTCGCCCGACATTACAGGATCGTGATGCGCACACTCTTTCTTCAGGCTCCCTCCTTCGATGGCTATGACGGCGGCGCGGGTGCGCGCTACCAGATGAAGCGCGAGGTCAAGTCGTTCTGGTATCCGACATGGCTGGCGCAGCCGGCCGCCCTCGTCGAGAACAGCAAGCTGATCGACGCTCCGCCCCACAAGCTCAATTTCGAGGATATCGCACCGCAGGTGAAGGATTTCGACCTCGTCGTGATGCACACCTCGACGCCGTCCTTCAACTCGGACATCCGCACGGTCCGGATGCTGCGCGACCTGAAGCCGGGCCTCAAGATCGGCCTCGTCGGCGCCAAGGTGGCGGTCGAGCCGGGTGAGAGCCTCGAGGCCTGCGATGCGCTCGATTTCGTGGCGCGCGAAGAGTTCGATTTCACCATCAAGGAGGTCGCCGACGGCCGCGACTTCGCGCAGATCGACGGCATCACCTATCGCAATTCGGAAGGCGTCATCGTTGCCAACAAGGATCGCCGCATCCTTGAAAACATGGACGAGCTCCCCTTCGTCACCCCGGTCTACAAGCGCGATCTGCAGATCGAGAACTACTTCGGCGGCTATCTGAAGCACCCTTATATCTCGTTCTACACGGGCCGCGGCTGCAAATCGCGATGCACGTTCTGCCTGTGGCCGCAGACCGTCGGCGGGCACAATTACCGCACCCGTTCGGTCGGCCACGTGATCGACGAGTTGCGCTACGCCAAGGCGGCTTTCCCGCAGGTGAAGGAATTCTTCTTCGACGACGATACGCTGACCGACAATCTTCTGCGCGTCGAAGAACTGGCGCGCGAGATCGGCAAGCTCGGCATCACATGGTCATGCAACGCCAAAGCCAACGTGCCACGCGAAACCCTGAAAGTGATGAAGGACAACGGCTTGCGCCTTCTGCTCGTCGGCTATGAATCCGGCAACCAGCAGATCCTGTACAACATCAAGAAGGGGATGCGCACCGACTTCGCCCGCCGCTTCACCAAGGACTGCCACGAACTCGGCATCGTGATCCACGGCACCTTCATTCTCGGCCTGCCTGGCGAGACGAAGGAGACGATCGAGGAAACGATCAAGTTCGCCACCGAGATCAACCCGCATACGATCCAGATCTCGCTCGCCGCGCCTTATCCCGGCACGTTCCTCTACAAGCAGGCCAAGGAGAACGGCTGGCTTTATGACGAGACACAGGAATTGCTGACGCAAGGCGGCACGCAGATCGCGCCGCTCAACTACCCGCACCTCAGCCACACCGAGATCTTCACCTCGGTCGAGGATTTCTATCGTCGATTCTATTTCCGTGCGCCGAAGATCGCCTCGATCGTCGGCGAAATGGTGCGCTCGCCCGAGATGATGAAACGGCGGCTGCGCGAGGGGGTCGAGTTCTTCCGTTTCCTGCGGGACCGCAAGGAAGCGGCCTGATCGTGCAACAGGCTTGAACGCGCTCGTCCCTCGGAACGGATGCTGCGCGTCCGGCTCAGGACGAGGGCGGCTTTAACGCGCTTCTTTAGTTCAGTCACCCTCGATAGCTTGCCGATGCCCAAACACCTCGTCATCACGGCTGACGATTTCGGGCTTGCTCCGGAAGTCAACGAGGCGGTCGAGCAAGCCCATCTCGAGGGCGTCCTCAGCGCCACGAGCCTGATGGTCGGAGCGCCCGGGGCCGACGATGCGGTCGCCCGCGCCAGGCGAATGCCGAGCCTGCGGGTCGGCTTGCATCTTGCGCTGGTCGAGGCGCAGCCCTTGCTGCCCGCCGCCGAGGTGCCGGACCTCGTGGATGAGACCGGCTGGTTTCGAAGCGACACGGCGGCTTACGGCGCGGCGATCTTCTTTCAGCCGAAGCTGCGCCGGCAGCTCGAGGCCGAAATCGACGCGCAGTTCGAGGCGTATCGCCGAACGGGCCTGGTGCTCGACCACGTCAATGCGCACCGGCATTTCCACCTGCATCCTGCGGTGGCCGGACTGATGATCGCCATCGGACGACGCCACGGAATGGCTGCGGTCCGCTTGCCCGCGGAGCCCATGTCCATCGTGCGCGACATCGACCC
Source organism: Hyphomicrobiales bacterium (assembly GCA_038199665.1). Lineage (GTDB taxonomy): Bacteria > Pseudomonadota > Alphaproteobacteria > Rhizobiales > Beijerinckiaceae > Lichenihabitans. Next base: position 8,920 of record JBBPYT010000020.1, on the reverse strand, counting down.
TTCGGCGGCCTGGGCCCTGTCCGCCGTTACGGGGCCGTGGACGAGCCTGCTCGGCCGTCGGCTGCGGCGAGCCGGGCTGCTCGTGCCGGACCGGGTGTTCGGACTGGCTTGGACGGGCGCAATGACGGGCGAGCGGATCGGGGCCCTGATCGACCGCTTGCCGGACGGGCTGACCGAGATCTACACCCATCCCGCAACCGGCAGCGGCTTCCGGGGTGCTGCACCTGGCTACGCCTATGCCGACGAACTCGCCGGGCTCGTCGGGCCGAGCGTGAAAGCAGCGCTCGCCCGCAGCGGCGCGTCACTCGGCGGCTACGGGGACGCCCTCACGTAAGCTTTCGCCTTCCGGGACCTGTTCGCCCTCCTTCTTGCGCGGCGGCCCCATCAAGGCAGGTTGGAAGAACACGGCGGCCACCAATGTGCAGGCCAGGGAGAGGGCGAGAAGTTCGCCCATGCTCGATGTGCCGGGGTGCTTCGACGACCAGAGCGAGCCGAACGCTACCGCGGTCGTCATCGCGCTGAAGAACACCGCACGAGTCAGGCTCGACTGGAGCAGATGCGTCTGTCCGGCCCGCCAGGCCATGACGAAATAGATCTTGAACGCCACGCCGAGCCCCAGAAGCAGGGGCAGCGCGATGATGTTCGCGAAATTCAGCGGCAGGCCGATCAAAACGGTGATTTCCATGGTCAGCACGCCGGCCAGCAGCAACGGCACCAGCGTCAGCAGCACGTCGACTACCCTTCGGAGGACGAGGTAGAGCAACAGCGCGATCGAGCCGAGTGCCCACAGGCCAGCTTCGATGAAGGCCCAGATCACCGAGCGGCCGGACTCCTGGATAACCACTGGTTGTCCGGTAGCGTTCGGCGCGACCGATAGAACGGCGTCGCTGAACCGGGCCAGGTTGTCGTTGGTGTTGCTGAGGTTCCTTGGCGTCACTTCGATACGCGCCTGACCGTCGGGCGTAACCCAGTCGCGCGCCAGATCCTTGGGCAACGTGTCGAGGGTGACCGGTCCGGCGCTGACGAGAGCCCGCAACTGGCCCAGCAGCATCGTCAACGGGGGGAGGAAGGCGTCGCGCGCCGCCTGCCTGGCCTCAGGCGGAGCCGCGGCGAGCTTGCGCATGTCCTCGGCCAGCCGTCGCGTCGTTTGGGCCGCATCTCCGGCGCCCTTTTCGGCCGAATGATCGAGCCGCACGGCAGCAGCCTTGATGGCCACAACGTCGTCGTCGTCGCCGGGGGCCGGTTTGCCTTCCTCGGGGTTCAAGGACGGCCCCAGCAGGTCGGCGGCATCCTGAAGGACGGGCAGCTTGGCGTCCTGGTCCGGGGGAATAAAACTGTTCAAGGTCTGGGTGGCGCCCACTTCGGGAAGTTTGGCGAGCTTGTCGGCCAGGGCTTGGGCGCGATCGAGCGATGGTTCGAGCACGTCGATCTTGTTGGGGGTGGTGGCGGGATCCTTCATCAAGTCGAGCAATGTCGCGACCGACTCGACCTTCGGACTGTTCAGGTTCAACGGATTGAAGTCGAATTTAACGTCGCGCAGGAGCGGACTGCCGACGATCGCCAGGCCAACCGTGAGGCCGATCACCCACCAACGATGGCGGGTGAGGAACTCGTCCAGCGGCGCCAGGAAGCGGTAGCCCACTTCCTTCGTCTCCGATGGCGGATGGAACAGCGTCAGGAGGGCGGGCAGCAGAGTTATGCTGATCCCAAACGCGATGATCATGCCGTCGCCGGCGATGATGCCCAGTTCGGAAACGCCCTTATAGTCGGTCGGCAGGAAGGAATAAAAGCCTGCCGTGGTGGCGGCCGCGGCCAGCAATAACGGGCGTCCCGCCTTCACGCCGGCGCTCGTCACGGCGGTGATCAGCCTTGGCTCTGCATACCGTTCGTCCCGGTAGCGGACCGAGAACTGAATGCCGAAATCCACGCCGATACCGATGAACAGAACCGCGAAGGCGATCGAGATCAGGTTCAAGGCGCCGACGACCGCCAGCCCGGCCGCGGCGGTCAGCAGCAGTCCCACCAGCGTGCTCAAACCCACCGCAATGATGAGGCGGCCGGACTTCAGCGCCAGCCAAAGAATGAAGATCACGGCCAGCACCGTGAGGGTCGAATTCAGCGCGAAGCCTTCCTTGACGGTCCCGAACTCCTGGTCGTCGAGCGGGATCTGCCCAGTCAGCCGCACCCTGACGCCGTGGTCGCGGGTCAGATGCAGTTCCTCGACCGCCTGTTCCACGGCATCGGTCGCGGCTTGTCCCGGCTGGATATTGCTGAAATCGAGCTTCGGCTTGATCTGGACGAAGCGCCGCCGGCCGACCTGTTCGGAATCCGAGCCGCCGGAGAACAACTGCCGGAAGGAAAAGGGAACGACGTGTCCGTTCAGCGCCCCTTCGACGGCATCGGCGGTCTTGCCGAAGAAAGGCGCGACGTCGGCCAGCGGCGTCTGGCCCCTTTCGATGCCGATCGACACCAGTGAGATCATCGTCATGAAACCGCGCAGACTCGGGTCGGACGCGAGCTGAGCCAAGAGGGGTTGCGATTTGGTCAGCTGGTCGACGGTCGCGTTCACCTTTTCGGTGGGCTGAAACAGCAGCCCGTTCTTGTTGAAAAAAGGTTCCTCGTCGGGGAGCTTGACGAAATCGAACCGGTCGTGACGATCCTTCAGCCGGTCGACCAGACTCACGGCGGCACCTTGGGCGGCCTCCGGCGTCGCCCCGTCGATGACGACCAGGATCAGCCCGTCGTTTTGCGGGAAAGCCTTGGTGAACGCGGCTTGCCGCTGCCGCCAGGGCAGATCGTCGGCAATGAGCTTGCTCGAATCCGTATTGATGGCGAAGTGTGCGACTGCATAGTAGCCGGCCAAGCTGGCCGCAATGGCTGCAATCAGGACGACAAGCTTGGCGTGCCGGCAACATGCGGCGACGATCCGCGTTACGATCGTGGTCAACATTCGGTCGCTGTAAGCCTCGTGTCGAAAAAGTGCAGGGTGCGATGCGGCGTAGCGCTACGCGGATAAGGCTCGCGTTTCAAGAACGCGTTGCAAGATGGTAAGCGGGCTGACGCGTCGGGTGCACGATCTACTCGATCGATGAGCAGCCACCCGGGCCCAAGAACAACCCCGAAATTCTCACGTCCGACCGCAATCCACAGTCTCGACGTTAGCCGCCTGTGCCGCTCTGGTAGATGGCAAAGCTGTCAACAATCTGGCAAAGGCCTCCCGAACATCTCGCCGTATTCGGGGCGACCGATTGAGCCATGCGGATGTCGAAGCGGTCCTGGCGGTACTCAATTCGGCCGCGATGGAGAATCCGCCTGCCCTTTGTCGCGCAATGCGGTTGCTTGGGCGTTGCCGCGGCCAATAACGCCGGGTCTCGGCAGCCGGGCCCAGGGCGAAACGTCATTCGACGGAACAGCGTGTCCGAAGGACAGAGCGTGGCGCTTGGCGAAGGGGCTGTTGGCGGGCATGGGCGATCCATGTGGCGCGAAAGGAGAGGCTTCGGCCTCGTCCGACATTCAATCCACGTCGGCGCTGTTTCGTTCCGGCACGGCTTGCCGAGCGTTGCGCCCGTCGAAAAGCGGAGATCGGCCGCTCCTCAAACGAGTGCGGCGTCCTTGGGAAACCATGCCATAAGCTCGACGAAAATCGGATACGGGAAAGGGACCGAGGTCAGGCCGGCCGGTTTCGAGAGCTTGTCAGGGTTTGCCGCATTATGGATGAAGCGCGAAGAATTTTGGTGGGGGTGATCGGCGCCGCGCAGGGCGTCAAGGGCGAGGTACGGGTCAAGTCCTTCACCGGCAACCCCGGGGCCATCGGCGACTACGGTCCGCTAATGACGGAGGACGGGCGTCGGTGGTTCGACATCGTTTCCCTGCGTCCGCTCAGGAACGACATGGTGGTGGTCCGTCTTGCGGGTATTGCCGACCGTGACGCGGCCGCGGCGCTGACCAATACGAGGCTTTATGTCGACGGTGCCCGTCTGCCCCCGCTCGGGAAGGATGAGTTCTACCAGGTCGACCTCATCGGGCTTGCGGCCGAGACCGAAGACGGGCGGACTCAGGGCCGCGTGATCGCCGTCGAGAACTATGGGGCGGGAGACCTCCTCGAAATCGCCCCCCCGGATGGCGACACATTCCTCGTCCCGTTCACGAAGGCCTTCGTGCCGACCATCGATTTCGAGGGGCGCCGGGTCCTGATCGATGAGGGTGCGCTCGGAACGAACGGCGGGACCGAACCGGAGTCGCCCTGATCATGTGGCGCGCAACGATCCTCACGCTCTTGCCGGCCATGTTTCCGGGACCGCTCGGCCTGTCGCTCGCCGGCGACGCCCTGACCCGGAACCTCTGGTCGTGCGAGGCGGTCGACCTCCGGCCGTTCGGGCTCGGGCGCCATCGTGCGGTCGACGATACGCCGGCCGGGGGCGGCGCCGGCATGGTGATGCGGGCCGACGTGCTGGCGGCGGCGCTCGACGCGACGCTCCCGCCGGACGATCCCCGGCCGCGTCTGCTGATGAGTCCGCGCGGGAAGCCTTTGACTCAGCGTCGGGTCCGGGAACTCGCCGCGGGGCCGGGGGTCGCGCTGCTGTGCGGCCGATTCGAGGGCGTCGACGAACGCGTGATCGAGGCCCGCGGCCTCGAAGAAGTGTCGATCGGCGACTTTATTCTTTCGGGGGGCGAGATCGCCGGGTTGGCGCTTCTCGACGCCGCAGTGCGGCTCCTTCCCGGCGTCATGGGCAAGGAAGCTTCGGGCACGGAAGAGAGTTTTGAAAACGGCCTGCTCGAATATCCGCACTATACCCGGCCACGCGAATTCGAGGGTCGCGAGATCCCGCCCGTGCTGCTCGGCGGCGACCATGCCCGGATCGCGGCCTGGCGCCGCGCCGAGGCCGAGCGCATCACGCGCGAAAGGCGGCCGGATCTGCTGAAGTGACAGGCGGGACCGGCATAAATCAACGGCCCACGAGCCCGGCTCGCTCACAGCCCGTCGAACAGCGCCGTCGACAGATATCTCTCGGCGAATGACGGAATGATGATGACGATCCTTTTGCCGTCCATGCCGGGACGACTGCCCACTTCGAGCGCCGCGGCGACGGCCGCGCCCGACGAAATACCCACGGGGATTCCCTCCAGCCGGGCGACGAGGCGCGCCGTGTCGAAGGAGGTCTGGTTGCTCACCGTCACGACCTCGTCGATCAGCGATCGGTCGAGGATCGAGGGGATGAAGCCCGCGCCGATGCCCTGGATCTTGTGCGGTCCGGGCTGACCGCCCGACAGCACCGGCGAATCCTCGGGCTCCACCGCCACGATCTTCAGGCCGGGCCGTCGCGGCTTGAGCACCTGGCCGACGCCGGTGATCGTGCCGCCCGTGCCGACGCCGGAGACAAAGACGTCGATGTTGCCGCCTGTGTCGTTCCAGATTTCCTCGGCCGTGGTGGCGCGATGGATCTCGGGATTGGCCTCGTTGTCGAACTGCTGGGGCATGACGGCGCCCGGCGTCGCGTTGACGATGTCCTGCGCCTTGGCGATGGCGCCTTTCATTCCGTTCGGCGCGGGGGTGAGCACCAATTCCGCACCGAGCAGAACCAGCATTTTGCGGCGCTCGACCGACATGGATTCGGGCATCACCAGGACCAGCTTGTAGCCGCGGGCCGCCGCCACGAACGCCAACGCGATTCCCGTATTGCCGGATGTCGGTTCCACCAGGGTCGTGCGACCCGGCGCGATCCGGCCGGAGCGCTCCATCGCGTCGATCATGCTGACGCCGATGCGGTCCTTGACGCTGGCCAGGGGATTGAAGAACTCAAGTTTGGCCAAGAGTTCGGCCCGGCAATTCTTCTCGGCGGCGATCCGGCGCAACCGGACGAGCGGCGTATCGCCGATCGTGTCGGTGATGGAATCGAAGATGCGGCCGCGGCCATGAGACTTGTTCGGCGCCGCCGCGTCGGGGGCTGAGAATGACGGGGCGAGCGACATGGCGATTTCCTCATGCAAAGATCCGGTCGGGCCAATATCATAATCCAGACTCAGGGTCGACCAAGCCGCAATCCCTAGATCGTGAAATCGATCCCCGACGGCACCGACCCCTCGCCCGCCTCGGCGCGACGGCACAGATCGTCCACGGTGATGCGGTCGAGCTCCTCGAGGAAGACCTGGTTCGCCTCCGCCAGAGCGGGCTCGATGACGGTCTTAACCAGACGAGGCCTGGACTTCGGTTTGCTGCCACTCTCGGTCGTCTTTCCGGCAGCCCGTACGATCTCCCCGGCGGTGATGCGCCGTCGCTCGCGCGCCAGCTCATACCCGCCACGTGGTCCGCGATAGCCCTTCAGGATGTTGGCCCTGACGAGCTCCTGAAGCAGCGTCTCGAGGTGCCGCGGTGCCAAATCGTGCCGCGCCGCCAGCACCTTCGCGGCGACCGGGGCGGCGCGCGCGTGCAGCGCGATGTCGATGACCGCGGCGACCGCGAGGAGTCCTCGGGACGGCAGCAGATTCACGATTGGCCTTGGGAGCCGCCCGCGCCCGTGGAACCAAAGCCACCCGCGCCCCGCTCGGTTTCGTCGAGGTCGTCCTCAACCAAGATCATGCGCTCGACACGCGCGAAAACGAGTTGCGCGATGCGAGCTCCGCGCACGATCTCGTAGGCTTGCCGCCCATGGTTGATGAGGATGACCAAAATCTCGCCCCGATAATCGGCGTCGATCGTTCCGGGCGCATTGAGCACCGTAACACCGGATCTCAAGGCGAGACCTGACCGCGGCCGCACCTGTGCCTCGACTCCTTCCGGCAGCGCTAGCGCGATGCCGGTGGGGACGCTGTCGCGCGCCCCCGGTTCGATTACGATCTTGCTGTTGAGCGGCAGCGCCGCCAGAAGGTCCATCCCTGCCGCGCCGGCGCTCTGATAGGCCGGCAGGTCGAGCCCATGAGCGTGGGGAAGGCGTTTCAAGCGGACGCGCCGATCATTGGGACTCATGGTCGACCTTCTTCGGGTGTCGTGCGTCCCGGCGAACCCGCATCGAGAATGGAAGCGAATCGCGTGACTAGGCGCCGCGCCACCTCGTCCTTCTCCAGGCGCGGCCAGGTATCGACGCCGCTTCGTGTCACGATGTGGACCTCGTTCGATGCACCGCCCATGGCGGCGCCGGCGGCACTGACGTCGTTGGCCACCACGATGTCGCATCCCTTGCTGTCGAGCTTGGCCGCGGCATGGCCGAGGAGATGCTCGGTTTCCGCCGCAAAGCCCACCACGAGCCGGGGCCGATCCCGGGTGCGGCGGGCTACGGTGGCCAATATGTCCGGATTCTGCCGCAACGCCAGAATCGGCCTGTCACCGTCCGTCTTCTTGAGCTTCTCAGCCGCAGCCTCGACCGGCCGCCAATCGGCGACCGCCGCGGTGCTGACGAAGATGTCGGCCGGCAGGGCGGCTTCGACGGCGCCCAGCATGTCCTGCGCGGTTTCGACATGCACGGTGGTCAGCCCGGCAGGGTCGGGCAAATTGACCGGGCCGCTGACCAGGACGACCTCCGCCCCGGCCGATGCTGCGGCCGCGGCGATCGCGTGGCCTTGCCGGCCGGAGGACCTGTTGGCCAGATAGCGCACGGGGTCGATGGGTTCGTGGGTCGGGCCTGACGTCACCACCACGCGTCGGCCGTGCAACGGTCCGGCCGGCGGAAAGTTTCGGGCAGCCAGGCGGGCCACCGCGGGGGGAAGCGGCACGGTGGTGCCGGCGCCGAGCGCCGCTCCGATCGCATCCACGATTTCCAGGGGTTCGGCCATGCGGCCGGGGCCGTATTCGCCGCAGGCCATCGCGCCGTCGTTCGGTCCTACGACCAGGATGCCATCGGCACGCAGCAGATCGCGATTGCGCACCGTGGCCGGGTGCAGCCACATGCGCAGGTTCATGGCAGGCGCCACCAGAACTTTCTTGTCGGTGGCGAGCAGCAGAGTGGATGCGAGATCGTCGGCGAGGCCGTGCGCCATCTTAGCCATCAGTCCCGCGCTTGCCGGTGCCACCACCAGCAGGTCAGCGTCGCGCGACAACTCGATATGACCCATGGCGGCTTCGTCGGTGAGCGAAAACAGGTCGTCGTAGATCCTGTCCCCCGTGAGGCTCGCGACCGCCAACGGCGTGACGAAGTGCTTCGCGGCCGCCGTCATGACGGCCCGTACGGCAGTTCCGCGCTCTCGGAGGCGCCGGATCAGGTCCAGCACCTTGTAGGCCGCAATGCCGCCGCCGATGATGAGGAGGATGCGCTTGCCGGTGAAGATCGTCGCCGCTGCTGCCGTCATGTCCCCACCTTCGCGAGACCGGAACCGTCGCTGCTCGCGTTCATGGACGCGCGGCCCGCTGTTCTACATAGATTCTTCGTGGATACGAAGGTCAAGCCGGAAGAGAAGCAGCCGTGCTGGGCGATCACCGCGGCCCCCACTTTTTCGGCCGATTCTCCCCGTCCGCCGAACCGGATCGACGCCAGCCGGCTCTCAACAAGCGCCCTTTGTGCGGTTGTTTGCAACTTTACGGCAGATTTCCACCTAAATCAGGTGAGTTCTGTGTTCATCAATATTGTCGGGAACGAAGCACCGTGATCTATTTATTGCGTCGACCTGACGGAGACGACCATGGCTACCACCAAGAAGGAAGCCGCACCCAAAAAGGATGCGGCTGCGAAAGGTAAGACGACGAAATCTGCCGGCGCGGAAGAAGCCAAGAAGAAGCTAGCGGCAGTTCCGGGAGCGGTCGACGTCGACACCTCACTCGTCAGCGGAAAGCCCGAAGTCTCCGTTCACATCAATCGAGAAAAGGCGGGCGACCTCGGCGTGCAAGTAACGGACATCGCGCAAGCGCTTCGCTTGCTGGTCGGCGGCGTCAAGGTATCGACGTACGAAGAGAAAGGCGAAGAGTACGAAGTGCACGTGAGAGCGGAGGAGC